>NZ_ALNL01000001.1:0-2830 GCF_000293155.1 Mogibacterium sp. CM50
AAATTCGGAGATAACATCAAAGGATTACCTATCACTATCGGGCGCTAAATCACAGGGAATCAAGCAGCTTATGGCAGGAGGAGGCGTTGCCCTTATCGGTACAACCCTTGTTCCGCTTCTTCGCGGACTGTTCGGATAAGGAGGTAACACGTGCAGAGCATACTTGATGCAATCAATGAATGGATCAAGGAAATTTTAATTGGATCCATTCAGGGAAATCTTGAAGCTCTGCTTGGCGATGTCAACGAAAAGGTAGGAACCATAGCGGCAGAGGTAGGCAAGACCCCGCAGGGCTGGAACGACAGCGTATTTTCCATGATAAAAACCTTGTCGGAAAATGTGATCGTCCCCATTGCGGGGCTTGTCATTACCTATGTTCTTTGCTACGAGCTGATCAGCATGATTATTGATAAAAATAATCTGCACGAGTTGGACACCTTTATGTTTTTTAAGTGGTTTTTCAAGGCATGGGTAGCGGTATTTATCGTTACCCATACCTTTGATATTACCATGGCGGTATTCGATGTGGCGCAGCATGTTGTATCAGGCGCATCCGGCGTTATCAGCTCGGACACAAGCATTGATGTGGCATCCTCTCTTACCGCACTACAAGGAAAGCTGAAGGATATGGAAATACCGGAGCTTTTACGGCTTTCCATAGAAACCGGACTTGTGAGCATTTCTATGAAAATCATGTCCGTTTTTATTACCGTTGTCATCTACGGCAGAATGATAGAGATCTATTTAGTCTGCTCCGTCGCCCCGATTCCATTTGCCACTATGACAAATAAAGAATGGGGACAGATCGGAAACAACTATCTGAAAAGCTTATTCGCACTTGGTTTTCAGGGCTTTTTAATCATGGTATGCGTCGGAATATATGCTGTCTTGGTAAAGGCTATGACCGTATCGGACAACCTGCATACCGCGATATTTTCTCTTGCGGCATATACCGTGCTGCTTTGCTTTATGCTCTTAAAATCAAGTGCCATTTCAAAATCAATTTTTGGAGCGCATTAGCCCTAATACAAAGGAGGTATCAAAACAATCAGTAAAAAATACAGCATTATCTATGCCGATCCGCCATGGAAATACGAAAGAAGCAAAGTACAGGGCGCGGCGGAAAATCACTATCCCACCATGAGCATAGAGGAGCTTTGTACGCTTCCCGTTTCTGAAATCGCGGAAAAGGACTGCGTACTTTTTTTATGGGCTACTTTCCCGCAGCTTAAAGAAGCCCTGCAGCTAATTAAGGCATGGGGCTTTCAGTATAAGACGGTCGCTTTTGTATGGCTGAAAACAAATAAAAAGGCTGGAACATGGTTTTACGGGCTTGGCTTTTGGACGAGAGGAAATGCGGAAATCTGCCTACTTGCAACGAAAGGTCATCCCAAAAGACAGGCGAAAAATGTTCATCAGCTTATCATAAGCCCCATTGAAGCACACAGCAAAAAGCCGGATATAGCAAGAGAAAAAATCACAGCCCTTATGGGAGATCTCCCTAAAATAGAGCTTTTTGCAAGGAAGGAAAGTCCCGGCTGGGATATATGGGGAAACGAAGTAAAAAGCAGTATTACGCTTTAACGGAAAGGAGGCTTTTATGGCGTATGTACCCGTACCAAAAGACTTAACAAAGGTTAAAACAAAGGTCGCCTTTAACCTTACAAAAAGGCAGATCCTTTGCTTTACGGCAGCCTTAATTTTAGGGCTGCCTGTTTTCTTTCTCCTAAAGGGAAGCGCAGGAACAAGTCTTGCGGCTTTTTTCATGATTTTAATCATGCTTCCCTTTTTCCTCTTTGCCATGTACGAAAAGCACGGACAGCCCCTTGAGGTAGTCCTAAAGCATATCGTGCAGACAAAGTTTATCCGAAAGAAAGAGCGTCCATACAGGACGAGAAACTATTATACCCTTTTAATAAAGCAGAGAAAACTTGAAAAGGAGGTATTTCATATTGTTAAAGGACAAAACAAAGGAAAAAAACAGCGTAAAAAATAAAAGAAAGCTCAGGGGAAGCGAGAAAAAGCAGATTGCGGAGCTTATCAGAAAAGCAAAGCCGGATAAAAAGGCATCTTCTGCGCAGGAGAGCATCCCCTACCTTTCTATGCATCCGGACGGGATATGCAGAGTAACAGAAAACAGATACAGCAAGTGCATTTCCTTTTCCGACATCAATTATCAGCTTGCAGGAGCGGACGATAAAACCGCTATCTTTGAAAACTGGTGCGACTTTCTAAACTATTTTGATTCCTCTGTGGATGTACAGCTTTCCTTTATCAATCAGGGAAGCCGCGGAGAAGCAAAGACCGCAATTGAAATTCCGATGCGTGATGATGGCTTTCAGTCCATAAGAAGCGAGTATCAAAAAATGCTTTCTGCTCAGCTTTCCAAAGGAAACAACGGTCTTGTAAAGCTGAAATTCGTAACATTCAGTGTGGAAGCGGAAAATATGAATGCGGCAAAGGCAAGGCTTAACCGCATTGAAACGGATATGCTGAACAATTTTAAAGTGCTTGGAGTAAGCGCTCATGCTATGAGCGGATATGAAAGGTTAAAAAACCTGCACGGTATTTTTCATCCGGAGGGAGAGCCTTTCTTCTTTTCTTGGGACTATCTTGTTCCGTCGGGATTATCAACAAAGGACTTTATCGCACCGTCCTCTTTTTACTTCGGAGAAGGCAGAACTTTCCGTATGGGCAGTAAGCTCGGTGCGGTAAGCTTTCTTGAAATCTTAGCCCCGGAATTAAACGATCGCATTCTGTCCGACCTTTTGGATTTGGAAACGGGAATGATTGTAAACCTGCATATCAAAAGCATCGATCAGGCGGAGGC
>NZ_ALNL01000002.1:0-2846 GCF_000293155.1 Mogibacterium sp. CM50
GATTTTTCTTTTAATCGTCTTAATTGCCTCCGCCTGATCGATGCTTTTGATATGCAGGTTTACAATCATTCCCGTTTCCAAATCCAAAAGGTCGGACAAAATGCGATCGTTTAATTCCGGCGCCAAGATTTCAAGAAAGCTCACCGCACCAAGCTTACTACCCATACGAAAGTTCTGCCTTCTCCGAAGTAAAAAGAGGACGGTGCGATAAAATCCTTTGTCGATAATCCCGACGGAACAAGATAGTCCCAAGAAAAGAAAAAAGGCTCTCCCTCCGGATGAAAAATACCGTGCAGGGTTTTCAACCTTTCATAGCCGCTCATAGAATGAGCACTTACACCAAGCACCTTAAAATTGTTCAGCATATCCGTTTCAATACGATTAAGCCTTGCCTTTGCCGCACTCATATTTTCCGCTTCCACACTGAATGTTACGAATTTCAGCTTTACAAGACCGTTGTTTCCTTTGGAAAGCTGAGCAGAAAGCATTGTCTGATACTCGCTTCTTATGGACTCAAAGCCATCATCACGCACCGGAATTTCAATTGCGGTCTTTGCTTCTCCGCGGCTTCCCTGATTGATAAAGGAAAGCTGCACATCCACAGAAGAATCAAAATAGTTCAGAAAATCGCACCAGTTTTCAAAGATAGCGGTTTTATCATCCGCACCTGCAAGCTGATAATTGATGTCGGAAAAATAAATGCACTTGCTGTATCTGTTTTCTGATACCTTACATATCCCGTCCGGATGCATGGAAAGGTAGGGGATGCTCTCCTGCGAGGAAGAAGCCTTTTTATCCGGCTTTGCTTTTCGGATAAGCTCCGCAATCTGCTTTTTCTCACTTCTTGTCAGCTTTCTTTTATTTTTGACGCTGTTTTTTTCCTTTGTTTTGTCCTTTAACAATATGAAATACCTCCTTTTCAAGTTCTCGCTGCCTTATGAGCAGGGCATAATAATTTCTCGTCCTGTAGGGACGCTCTTTCTTTCTGATAAACTTTGTCTGCACGATATGCTTTAGGACGACCTCAAGGGGCTGTCCGTGCTTTTCGTACATGGCAAAGAGAAAAAAGGGAAGCATCACTAAAATCATGAAAAATGTCGCAAGGCTTGTTCCTGCGCTTCCCTTTAGGAGAAAGAAAACAGGCAGCCCTGCGATTAAGGCTGCCGTAAAGCAAATGATCTGCCTTTTTGTAAGATTAAAGGCAACCTTTGTTTTGACCTTTGTTAAGTCCTTTGGTACGGGTACATATGCCATAAAAACCTCCTTTCCGTTAAAGCGTAATACTGCTTTTTACTTCGTTTCCCCATACATCCCAGCCGGGACTTTCTTTTCTTGCAAAAAGCTCTATTTTAGGAAGATCTCCCATAAGGGCTGTGATCTTTTCTCTTGCTTTCTCCGGCTTTTTGCTGTGTGCTTCAATGGGGCTTACGATAAGCTGATGAACATTTTTCGCCTGCCTTTTGGGATGACCTTTTGTTGCAAGAAGGCAGATTTCCGCATTTCCTCTTGTCCAAAAGCCAAGCCCGTAAAACCATGTTTTCGCTTTTTTATTTGTTTTTAGCCATACGAAAGCAACCGTCTTATACTGAAAGCCCCATGCTTTGATTAGCTGCAGGGCTTCTTTCAGCTGCGGGAAAGTCGCCCATAAAAAAAGTGCGCAGTCCTTTTCTGCGATTTTAGAAACAGGAAGTGCACAAAGCTTTTCTATGCTCATGGTTTTGTAGTGATTTTCCGCCGCACCTTGTACCTTGCTTCGTTCGTACTTCCACGGCGGATCGGCATAGATAATATTATATTTTTTACTGATTGTTCTGATCCCTCCTTTACATTAGGGCTAATGTGCCCCGAAAATTGATTTTGAAATGGCACTTGATTTTAAGAGCATAAAGCAAAGCAGCACGGTATATGCCGCAAGAGAAAATATCGCGGTATGCAGGTTATCCGATAGGGTCATGCCCTTTACCAAGACGGCATAGATTCCGACGCATACCATGATTAAAAATCCCTGAAAGCCAAGTGCGAATAAGCTTTTTAAGTAGTTGTTTCCGATCGATCCCCATTCTCTGTTTGTCATAGTGGCAAAAGGAATCGGGGCAACGGAGCAGACTAAATAGATCTCTATCATTCTGCCGTAGATGACAACGGTAATAAAAATGGACATAATCTTCATGGAAAGGCTTATAAGTCCCGTTTCTATGGAAAGGAGCAGAAGCTCCGGTATCTCCATATCCTTTAATTTATCTCCCATAGAGCTTATGGTTGAAGAAATATCCATGCTGGTGTCCGAACTGATTACACCGGCGGCACCTGATACGACGTGCTGCGCCACATCAAATACCGCCATAGTAATATCAAAGGTATGGGTAACGATAAATACCGCTACCCACGCCTTGAAAAACCACTTAAAGAACATAAAGGTGTCCAGCTCGTGCAGGTTATTTTTATCAATAATCATGCTGATAAGCTCGTAGCAAAGAACATAGGTAATGACAAGCCCCGCAATAGGGACGATCACATTTTCCGACAAGGTTTTTATCATGGAAAATACACTGCCGTTCCAGCCCTGAGGGGTCTTGCCTACCTCTGCTGCTATGGTTCCTACCTTTTCGTTGACATCGCCAAGCAGAGCTTCAAGATTTCCCTGAATGGATCCGATTAAAATATCTTTGATCCATTCATTGATTGCATCAAGTATGCTCTGCACCTTCTACCTCCTTAACCGAAAAGTCCGCGAAGAAGCGGAACAAGGGTTGTACCGATCAGGGCAACGCCTCCGCCCGCCATAAGTTGCTTAATTCCTTGACTTTTTGCACCGGATAGTGATAGGTAATCCTTTGATGTTATCT
>NZ_ALNL01000003.1:0-5994 GCF_000293155.1 Mogibacterium sp. CM50
TTCTTCAAACCCTTTAATCTGTATGTCGCTTTCAGGGTATAAGAGTTTTCCTATGCGACCGCTTACCGAGTCAAGCTCCACACCATAAAACTTTGACTTACTCATTTCATCGGGAAGATTACCGATAAAGTTTCCAACTCCCATACTTGGCTCTAAGATATTACCGCTCTTAAATCCCATACCTGCAAGTGTCTTATATACGCTGTCAATCACTGTTTTCGGTGTGTAAAAAGCTGTTAGGGTAGACTCTCTTGCAGCTTCATATTCAGATGGTGATAAATTTTCCTTTAAGAAACTTCTTGCAACTTCCCATTGTCCCTCTTTACTTTCGTCAAATACATCAGCAAGTCCGCCCCAACCGACATACTTTGAAAGGACTTCCTGAGCGTTAATATCTAAATCTCTCTCACCTCTTTCAATTCTATTTAACATAGAGATTGCTTCAAAATTATTGTTTAATCTCTCACTTGGAGATAACTTTTCAGGAAGTGTTTCTTCTGTGATTTTAAAGTTATGAGCCTCAGTTTTCTTTACTTCTACTCCCTCAATAGTCTTTTCATGTTTCGTATAGGTCAGATTTTCAAATAGCCTATCAAGGTCGCTTTCAAGACGATAAGGGATTACATCGGAGCCTGTTATCATAC
Organism: Mogibacterium sp. CM50; assembly: GCF_000293155.1. Classification (NCBI taxonomy): domain Bacteria; kingdom Bacillati; phylum Bacillota; class Clostridia; order Peptostreptococcales; family Anaerovoracaceae; genus Mogibacterium; species Mogibacterium sp. CM50. The sequence continues at coordinate 645 of NZ_ALNL01000003.1, forward strand.
CACCAAGATATTCGGTATTGTCCTTGACTGTTATTGTCTTTAGGTTATTTCCCATATCATCAAAGCGTGTGATGGTATAGTTTTTGTCCTTATATTTAACTTCATCTCCAACAATAAAGTTAGGTCTTTCAAGACTTACCTGCTTTAATAAGTCCTCATTATCTTCAAAGGCTACAATGGGGATTTGATGATTTCCACTTCTTGCCGGATCAATCCATAAATCATTTCTTCTTGTGATTTGGTTTTTAGAAATCTCCCTTACAGTGTATTCTTCATGGTTGAAATATACGGTATCGCCTGTTTTAACTGCAAATTCATCTGCAAGGCTTTCCTCTTTTTCATTAAGCTCTACTTCTTCTCTTTCTTTGAGGTAATCAAATAGTGTTCCCTGAACAGGTGTTGCAGCTATTCTTTCTTCTACTTCTTCAGGTACTTCAAGCTCTGTTTCTTCTTCAAAACTAAGTTCTCCGTTAAAGACTGACTGAAGCTCCTGCTCATCCATCTGCTTAATAAGTTCTGTGTCCTTAAGCTCTCTAAAGGTTTTTGGGAAATCTTCTAAAATAAGCCTTTGAGCATTTAGTTCTTTCAATTCTTCAAGATTGAAATATCCCCATTCAGGTTCAATCCCAAGTACAAGTCCGAAAGCATCGCCACTTTCTCTGTCATACTCCGTCATATACCAAGTCCAGTTTGAACGGAAAGGAATGATATATGCTGCGTGAACCTCCTTATCTGCTAAAGGTACATCTTCCTGTGCGTAAAGCTCAGGAATTCTTTCAAGCATTTCATCGGTCATCAGATTTTCTGGATCATCTTTGGAATAATATTGCAGTGCTTTTACTTCTTCTATCTCTGTATCACTTTCTATTTTCTTTTCTTCATAAATATTTTTATAAAGCAGCTCATCAATATTCTTTGCCACGCTTGACCAAGTAAGAAATACATCACTGCAATCTTTCTTTTGCAATTTAAGTCCCTTAGCATCGTGCCATTCATCGCTTCCCATTGCCCCTGAAACAGCATGAGAACTTCCCCCGATGCCATACTCATCTTTTAAGAAGTTAGCTTTTTCTTGAAGCGTATGGTTTTCTTTGAAAAATTTTGTAATTCGCTCTTTTCCCTTATCTATTCCGCTTCCTCTTGAAATAGTAACTTTGACTTCATCTTCTGTAATAAAGGTTTTTACTTTAGGAAGCTCTGTCAGATTGGTACTATATTCCTTTCGTGGCAGCTCAAGTTCCTGTAATCTCTGATAAAGATTATCTACCTTGTGATAATGAAATCTTAGTACACCTCTGTTTTCTTTATATCCTTCCAAAAACCTGCCATATTCTTTGATTGTTTCCTTTAGGTATTCAGGATTTTTTAATGCTTCAGACAATCTTTTCGTTTCTTCCGGAAAACCCCCGCCTCTTTCAAAAGAGCTAAAATATCCTTGTTCTTTTCCTTCATCACTTAAATCATGCGTTAGATACCATAGGGATTCTGATATTCTGTCTCTGTCATAATCATATGCTTCTGAAAGCTCTACATTTGTGGCAAACTCACCATTATCAAGAAGTTCATTTATCCTCTTTGCAGCATCACTCCAGCTTAAAATTTGCGAATCATCTTCTCTTGCTGAAGTCCCATAAGCTAAATGAATACCTCTCTCCGAATACCAGGAAGATACTTCTTTTTCATCAATATATAGTCCGTTTCCGCCTTTAAATGTATCTTTGAGGTATTCTCCTAATTCTTCATTGCTCTTTCCTTTGGAAAACTCAGCTATAAGAGGAAGTCTACTTCCATCGTGATTTCCTCCGTTAATAAGGACAGTATCTATATCTTTCTGATTAAGAGGAATAGTAAGCCTCATATGTCCATAAGAATTTTCAGGCAAAGAAAAAGAAGCCTTATCAGCTTCTCTTATCTCTACTTCAGTATTTTCTTTTAGATTTCCACGATTTCCTTGATGGTCATCTCTTTGAGGGCTGAAATCATTGCTCCATACTGTGGATTGTTCTCGTCCTCTATCTTCCAAGCTGTCATCAGTTTCGGCTTCTCCGCTCTCATAAAGTCTATCGCTTGTTTTTGAATATCCATCAGGTGTCCTGTCAGCTTCTTCTCCTTGTATAGATCCACTAACATCTCGAAATGGCTCTGCTCCTCGCTCTCTGAAAGATAAGTGAGTCTCATCACTGCGTAAATCGGATTCGGGAATTCTTTCATGAAGTCCGTCTGTTCCTCCAAGCTGTTCAGCGTATTCTCCCTGATTTTCTCTATTATCTCGTCCGTACTCTCCATTTCGGAGAACTCGCTCATTTTCATTTCTTTTCTGATCATCTCGTCGAAGTACATTTTCTTCTACCTCCTCAATTTCTTCTCTAATCTTATTATATCCTGCTTCTTTACCTCTTAAAACTTCTTTATCAAGCTCTTTACTTTTCTGAATGGTTGCATCAATAATCTTTCCGCTAATATCCGATATGGTTTCGCCAAGACTCATAAGGGAAATACTATCAAGTCTTTCAAAATTCTCTCTTAGAAGTTCGTTATCTATCGGATAGTCTACCTTAAATCTTGAAGCAACTGCATGGCTTATTGAGTCCCTCACAAACTTGGTAAAAGATATTCTATCCTCATCGGCTATTCTAAGCTCATTCATAAGGCTATCTATCTTTTCATCTCCGTAAAGCCTGCTTAAAGAAAAGATATTTTCTAAGATACTTTCACTTTCCTCATAGCCCTCACTTGTTATCATTTCCTTTAGGACATCCTTATGAACTTCTTTGTCAAACTTCCAAAGATTTACTTCATTGACATCTCTGTTTCTTGAAACTGTCTGACCTATATCAAAGATATAGTTCACCTTCTTGTATGTGCCGTAGTCCTCTAAAATTGGGATACCCTTTTGTCCTCTCATAACGGTACGGTTAAAGCGTTCACTCCAATAGTCGAACTTGGCACAGGCTGTCGCTTCAGGATTTCTATCATAGATACTTAACTGACTTCTAAAGTCGTATCTTTGATTGTTTCCGACAACCTTTAAAAGCTTTAGGTATTCTGCTTCACTTTGCAAAATATCCAGTTTTACAAGTTCCAAAATGTTATGAAAATCATTTATTCGCATTTTTACCTCCTTCTTTTTTCCAAACAAAAAAGGTGGTTAGATTTTACTCTAATCACCTTTTGATTCTATGACCTTGTTTATTCTATTTCATTACTACCCATTTACCTGATTTGGTAGAGCCTTCTCTTTTAATCTTACCATCTGCTCTTAATTTTTTTATGTGATAACGAACTCCGTCAAAAGAAACATTTAAATGTTCCGCAATTTGTTTTGCTGTAATATTTGGCTCCATCATCATCAATTCAATAATTCTATTCGGTACGGATTTCTCAATTTTTATTTCTTGGGTAGTTTCTTGGGTAGTTTCTTGGGTAGCACTACCATTAAACTCCTTTAAAAACTCTGCATTTATACCCATAACTGCGTTAGTATAGTTATCTTCTTCATTGTCCGGATAAAACTTAAGCTCAGGAGAACCATTTTCTAATAGTGCATCTTTTGCACGCCTTATTCCTGATCCGTAAGACTCTATCAAGTTTAATGAAAAGAACATATCTTTAAGTTCTTTATTAAGATACTGCCTTCTGTCAAAACTTCTATCCCTATTAAGAGCTTCGATAGTTACAGGAGGAAGTGGTCTGTTATGGTTTACAAAAGAAATTCTATCCTTGTAAATATAGATTCCTACATATTCAGGCGTATCATATTCTTTATGCAAAATAGCGTTAGTAGCAAGTTCCTCAAATGCCGTAAGAGGATAGTTATAGATAATCTTATGCTCAATTTTATCAGCTTCCCTTATGGTGTATGAAGCCATAATATTATCTTCAAAATACTTGCTGACTTGTTTTGCCTGTATCCAAACTGGACCATCAAATCTTTTTGATTCCATTTTATCCGTTCCGTCAATTTCTCTTATGATTTCAACATGGGCATTTGGAATAAATTTATTTGGTGTTTCCGCAAACATCAGCACAGCAAAATTTTTAGCTCTATAACCGCCATACTCACTTTCACTAACAAGTCCCATACTCTTTGCCATATCCAACTTAGACATTTCTCTAATATCTTTCTTTGCTCCCGTCTGAAGCAGATATTCTTTCATATATTCATAGCTTAAATCATCTATGGTAGCTGTATCATTGAGATTGGAACTAAAAGAAAAGTTTGCAAATTTCTTTAAAAGTTCAAATTCTTCGGTTGGATTTGGAAGTCTTGAATCTCTGCCGACTCTGATATATCTTCCTGCCTTTAGCTTAATATCTTTATCCCTTTCCGCCCTTTCACTTGTTTGAAACGGTCCATTACTACCACTCTCTACCGCAACTACGATATAATATTCATCATCAATTTTGTCCGTAATAATATGGTAATTTATTTTAGGATGGATATTAGAAAGAAGAGATTTTAATTCATTTTCAATACCTTCAACTTTAGACTCTTTTATCCCCTCTATCGGTCTTTTCGGAATTGCCTTTTCTCCTGTTTCTTTATTATCAACTTCTTCAATCCCAACAAACAACAAGCCTATCTCATTGTTCATATAGTTATTGGCAAAGGCACAAGCAGTTTTTAGAATTTTATCTTTAAAATTTGCCGACTTTTTATATTCGATAAAACTGCTCTCTATATTTTGATTTTCAAGAATGTTATGAGCCATTCTCTTTATATCTAAAAGCTGCATAATACCTCCTTTTCAAAAAAATATTTCAATATACTATAGCACTTTTAGGGTATTTTTTCCACTCTGATATTAGTTACCTCTTACTTTGTATATGTAAAAACCGCCTCTTTTATATCATTTTCAATCGCTTCTAAAAATTCTTCCTTTGAAGATTTTCCCTGAGCAATATACGATAATTCCATTTCCCACTTCGCTGTCGTTTCTGCCGACTTAAAGCTATCCGCTACAATCGTTACAAGGCTAATTCCTTTATGAGTGGCTATAAGATTTTTCTTATCTCTTTCTACAAATCCCTTATAAATTAGATTTTCGATAATCCCTGCCCTTGTTGCAGGTGTTCCAAGTCCTTTTCTTTCCACTTCTACACCTTTTTCTAAGGCATCATTTCCCGCAATCTCCATAGACTTTAAGAGAGTATCTTCCGTAAAGTGTTTTGGAGGTTTGGTAAATTTTTCTTTAATCTCTTTATTTTCAATGCTTAAAACATCACCAACACTTACATTAGGAAGTACAGCATCTTCATTCTTTTTTGATTTGTATTCTTTAAGGTATTTGCTAAAGCCTTCATCCTTAATTACCTTGCCTGAACTTGTAAATTCAAAACCGTCAAATGA
>NZ_ALNL01000004.1:0-45127 GCF_000293155.1 Mogibacterium sp. CM50
CAATCCCCAATACGTGAACGACTCTCTGCCTCGGCAGGTCGCTCTGAGAGATTGTTGCTAATAACTATTTTGCCACGTTTTTCAGTGTGTTCTTTAGTATGACGAGTTTTCCCTCTATGTCTAAGTTTCCGTATCGCACCTCGATTCCCCTTCGATTTGCGTTCGGCTTTTGTGTCAAACATTCTTGCATAGATAGCTCTATAAATGGTTGAATAACTAATGCTGAAACTCGCATGTTCCAGTTTTAGTCTCTCTGAAATCTGTTCCGGTGACCATTGATGTTCAAGAAACTTTTCTTGAACATATTTAAAAATCGTTGGATTCGAGAGTTTATGCTTCGGACGACAATTCTTTCTGCGAACTTCGTATGCAGCTTGAGCAGATATGGCAGAATACTTACTATCCACAGTATTACGAGATAACTCACGAGAGATTGTTGACTTATCTCTGCCAATGCTGTTAGCAATATATGTAATTGTGCAATTCTGTGAATGGAGAAGTAGTATCTTTTCACGCTCCTCTGGTGTAATATGTTTGTAATGACTCATTATGCCTCCTGATATTTGGATGTCTTAGCAAACACCATTTTACCAGAAGTAATGAGTCATTATTCATTTGTTGCACTTAGATTGTAAATTCAAGATACAAAAAAGATTAGAGGAGGTTTAAGAATGGATACTTTTAGGAAGCTGTTCAGCTACGCCGAGGAACGCAAGGCTTGCATGATTGCAGCGATGATATTGTCGGGTGTGGCAACGATACTGTCTTTTATCCCCTATTATTTTCTATGGCAGATGCTAAATGAGATAACGGGAAATGCCGACCGGACGTTGATCAGCAAGCTGTCATATCTAATATTCGGAACTACAATTTTATATACTGTCGTGTATCTATCAGCACTTTTATTCAGCCATTTATTCGCCTTTAGGCTTGAAACAAATATGAGGAAGAAGGGCTTAAATGCGCTGCTTGACGCTTCATTTTCGTTCTTTGATATGAACCCGTCAGGCCGCACGCGAAAGATTATAGATGATAATTCTTCAAATACGCATACGATTGTAGCACATATGCTGCCTGATTCTGTAAACGCAGTGCTGTTTCCGATATGTCTGTTGGTTATTTCATTTATGGTTAGCAGGTATGTTGGAATACTGATAATATTAGCAGTGATTGCGGCAAGCATATGCTTTAAATTCATGTATTCAGATCCCGATATGATGAAGGATTACATGGGAGCCCTGGAAGATATCAACTCGGAGACGGTTGAATATGTCAGGGGGATACAGGTGATCAAGATATTTGATATGGTTGTTGAATCCTTCGAGAGGCTTTACAAATCAATTATCAGATATTCTGATGTAGTTAACAGGCAATGCCAGATGTGCAAGAGACCCTATGTTGCCTTTCAGACCTGCATGCTGTGCTTGGCGGCACTCATTATACCTGTTGCCCTTAAGCTGTTGCCAAATGCATCCAATATAAGCGAAGTGATAAGTCTTGTTGTGTTCTTTGCATCCTTCTCGGGACTTCTGATGAATGCCTTTGTTAAGGTGATGTTCTTCAGCAAGAATTTTGAACTGGCAAAGGATGCCATTGACAAGCTCGAGGGTCTTTTCGATGAAATGGACAGGGATAAGCTTTCCCACGGGAAGGTCGAGTCAATGACGGGCTATGACATTGAATTTGACAACGTGACATTCAGCTATGAAGAAGGCGTTGATGTACTAAAGGATTTCAATCTAAAGCTTGCGGGAGGCAGAAGATATGCGCTGGTGGGATCATCCGGCAGCGGTAAATCCACGATTGCCAAGCTTGCATCAGGATTTTACCCGGTAGTAAGCGGACATCTCAGAATCGGCGGGGTTGATATCACAGAATATAAAAGTGAAACACTTGAGCGCGGGATTGCTTTTGTGTTTCAAAATGCCAAGCTGTTTAAGACAAGCATTTATGAGAATGTGAGAATAGGTAAACCGGGATGCAAGCATGAAGAGGTTATGCAGGCTCTTGAATATGCGATGTGCGGGAACATCATCGATAAATTCGAGGAACGGGAAAACACGATTATAGGCGCCGAGGGAGTTCATTTATCGGGTGGTGAGACTCAGAGAATTGCGATTGCCAGAGCCATACTTAAGGATGCTCCAATCATAATCCTTGATGAGGCGAGCGCTGCCAGCGATCCGGAGAATGAATATGAGATGCAGCAGGCCTTTTCAAAGCTTATGGAAGGTAAAACCGTGATTATGATTGCACATAGGCTTTCCAGTATCAGGAATGTTGATGAAATACTTGTTATTGAAGACGGCAAGGTATCCGAACGAGGCCCGCATGATGAGCTTATGTCAACAGACAGCAAGTACAAGAGCTTACAGCAGCTGTATAATCAGGCGAATGAATGGAGGCTATCATAATGAAAAATAAATTGCAGAGATATTTCTCGCTTACCGACACCGGCATAGATAATATGATGAGAGCGGCTCGAGCGTCGTTTTGTAAATATGTGACGTTCTTGATGCCGCCTGTTCTTGTATTCGTTTTTCTTAATGATTTGATATCGGGAAAGCTTAAGTCACCTTCCTATTATATCGGGATGCTAGTGGCGATAGCGATTGTGATGTACCTGCTTACAGCTAGGGAATATAGACTCACATACGATGTTACGTACGAGGAAAGCACCAATCTCAGAATAGAACTAGCTAAAAAGATTAAGGAACTGCCTCTTTCGTATTTTTCTACCCACAATCTGTCAGACCTGTCTCAGACAGTTATGATGGATGTTAGCAATATTGAAATGGCTATATCTCACGCCGTTCCGGAAAGCTTAGGGTTTGCAGCTTTTTTTATCATAATAACCGTAATGATGTGTATCGGGAATCTTATTCTAGGTCTTGCAGTGACACTCCCTATCTGGTTCGGGTTTGCTTTTTTGTTCATGACCAGGAATCTGCAAACAAAAAAGGTCAAGGTATATTACAAGAAATTGCTTGAGAACGCAAACTCATTCCAGAATGCATTTGAAATGCAGCAGGAGATTAAAAGCTATTCGATGCAGAATGAAATCAGAGACGATGTTATATCAAAGCTTGATAATACGGAGAAAATTCACATCGCAGCGGAATTTACAATGGCGATTAACAGTTCGATAATACGGGTTATTCCGCTGCTGGGGCCTGTATTGGTAGCAACTATAGGAGCGGCATTATTTGCAAATGGGAGCATAAGTCTTCTGTACTACGTAGGATATCTGATGGCGGTAACGACGATTTCTCATCAGTACGCAGCTCTTGCCGAGTTCATTATGACGATGTTTTTCTTTGAGGACAGCTTCGGCCGAATCAGAGGACTAATGGATGAGGATGTGCAGACAGGAGCTGATAAAGCGATAAACAGCTATGATATCTGCTTTAAGGATGTGGAATTTCAATATGGCGACAATAAGGTTATAAACGGAATAAGTTTCAAGGCTGATCAAAATGCCGTTACAGCAATAGTTGGACCTTCCGGCTGTGGTAAGACCACTATATTGAGGCTTCTCTCTCGTTTATACGATTACGATAAAGGCAAGATAACAGTTGGTGGCGAAGACATCAAGGCTATTAGTACAGCATCTCTATTTAATAAGATATCAATTGTGTTCCAAAATGTTGAGCTCTTTAACACAAGCGTCATGGAGAATATCAGACTGGGCAGAAAGGATGCTACTGATGAAGAGGTGCTGGAAGCTGCGAGGTTCGCAAATGTGGATGAGATAGCTTCAAAGCTTCCGAATGGATATGCGACTATAATAGGAGAAAACGGTTCAAAGCTATCCGGAGGTGAGCGACAGCGCATCTCCATAGCAAGAGCTTTTCTGAAGAATTCGCCTATAATATTGCTTGATGAAATATCCGCTTCGCTTGATGTGGAAAATGAGATGGAGATTCAGAGCAGCATAAACAGGCTGATAAAGGATAAAACTGTAGTTGTAGTATCTCACAGAATGAAATCAATAGAGAAGGCTAATAAAATTATAGTTATTGATGATGGGCGTGTAGTTGGTTCAGGCAGTCACGAGGAGCTCATGAAGAGCTCGGAGCTGTACGGTGCTATGGTTAGAAAGTCGCATCTGACGGAAGATTATCTGTATTAAAGCAGTGGTGAATAGCGGCTGTGACACAGCCGATTCCTGTTTAGATCAGATTTTAGGAATAAGACCCGGAACCGTGTGAAATGCCGCTGTGGATAACAAAAAACGGCATCTGACGTTCGGTATACTCGGTATATAAGCATTGGCTAAAAGGTATAGCACAGGTATTCAAGAAGATGCTAAGCTGCGATGTAAAAAGCTTGCGCTGCTGCGGTTTAAACGCAACGGCACAAGCTCTTTTTATGTATTCATATTCTCATTCAGACTATAATTCCTCAGGAAATTCACTGAATTTACCGAGCAGCTCATGCTTCATATTCCAGAGCTTTTTGGATAGATCTACATAATATGTCTGGGGATTCTCAAATCGCAGCATTTCGCTCCATAGAGTCTCTATCTGTGACCTGCAGTAGTCTCGGATGGTTTCGAGGTCAGGCGATTCATATACGCATTCGCCTTTGTCAAATACCCTGACCAACAGATCCTTGGCTGTGAAGTTAGTCAGCCGTTTACGCTTCCAGATTGCGTTAGGATCAAATATCTCGACGACATCCTTAAATGGGGCGCTCTCCTCATGAAGCGCGATGAGGTCAGCCATGACCTTGCCTGTGTCGTTATCGAAAAATCTGTATACTCTCTTGAAGCCGGGATTCGTAATTTTTTCGACGTTTTCGGAGATCTTCATCTTAGGCACCATCACGCCGTTATCCTCGATAGCTGCCAGCTTGTACACACCGCCAAATACAGGCTCGGACTTGGCTGTAATCAGCCGTTCTCCTACGCCAAAAGCGTCAATCTTAGCTCCTTCAAGTATCACGTCTCTGATCAACCACTCGTCGAGAGAATTGGATACTAAGATGTCGCAATCCTCTAAACCGTTTTCATCGAGAACCTCTCTTGTCTTTTTTGTTAGGTATGAAATATCCCCGCTGTCGATACGAACGCCCATCTTGGTCGGCTTCATCTCTTTAAACACCTTGATGGCGTTCGGAAGCCCCGACTTGAGGACGTTGTATGTATCGATGAGGAGCACAGCGTTGTCGGGATAGATTCTGGTGTACTCCTTAAATGCTTCGTATTCGCTGCTAAATGTCTGCACCCAACTGTGCGCCATAGTTCCGAGTGCCGATACTCCGTAGTCCCTGTCGGCGATTGCGCATGCTGTACCTGCACATCCTCCGATATAAGCAGCTCTTGCTCCATATATGGCAGCTGATGCACCCTGTGCACGCCTCGAACCGAATTCCATAACAGGTCTGCCCTGTGCTGCTCTCACAACTCTGCTTGCCTTTGTGGCTATCAGACTTTGGTGATTAATCGTGAGAAGTACAAAGGTTTCAATAAACTGCGTCTGAATCAGCGGTCCGGTTACTGTGAGTATCGGTTCGTGAGGGAATATCGGAGTGCCCTCGGGAACTGCCCATACGTCGCAGGTGAATTTGAAATCCTTGAGATAATCCAGAAATTCTTCGCTAAAAATCCCTTTTGTGCGCAGATACGCGATGTCCTCCTCTGTGAAGCTTAGGCTCTTAAGATACTCGATGACCTGCTCAAGTCCCGCCATGATCGCATATCCGCCGTGATCCGGAACTTTGCGGAAAAACATATCGAAGCAAGCTTCGTAGTCACGAACCTCAGAGCGGAAGTAGCCGTTAGCCATCGTGAGCTCGTAGAAGTCGGTGAGCATAGTCAGATTGTATTTATCAAGCATTTGTTATCCCTCCTCGTATTAGTAACCTACAAGATCTGAAATAACAGACTCCGCAGATGCACCCTTCTTGAATGCGTAAGTTCCCGCATCCACATCAGCTGTGTTGTAACCTTGAGCTTTAACATCTTCAGCGAACTGCTGATAATCGGTAAACAGGTTCTTGTCGATCAGCTCAGAGATATCGCCTTCACCGCCACCGCTGATCGTGACGCTGACGTCTTTCTTGAGAACGCCGTTTTTAAATGCGCTTCCGGTCTTGAGCTTCGAAGCTGAGTTTAGAGCCTCTTCGGACTGCTTGCGACTCGACTGGCTTGCGAGAACCTGCGGGTATTTCATAATGACATTAAAGCGCCACACGATCAGGCCGGCAGCCATCACCACGATTATGACCGCGATAATAATATCGTTGGTGTTGTGCAATAAATCCTTGAAATTCTTCATTGTTGATTCTCCTTAACGCTGCGGCACCAAGCGCAACTTTACTGCAGATTATACATTCTTTTACTTGTGATTGCAAACGATAGAGGGGCTCTGTTCCTTGTTAATCAGCGTTTTGCATGATATAATATACGATGCGATTAGAGAAAAGGAAGCAGGCTTAAATGAAGCAAATCGAGATAAACTCCAACGACGCAGGCAGACGCCTCGACAAATTCATGCGCAGGTACCTCGCTAAGGCGACGTTGAGCACGATTTACAAGGTCATTCGCAAGGACGTAAAGGTCAACGGCAAGCGTGAGGGCAACAGCTATATGCTGGCTGCAGGCGATATGCTTACATTATATATGAGCGATGCTCAGATTGCGGAGTGGACAGCTTCGTCCGAGACCGGCGCTGGTTCTAAGGTGCGCCGCAGCTTCAAGATTGTGTACGAAGACGAGGATATCCTGGTTGCCGACAAGCCGTTCGGATTGCTGACTCATGGCGATAGTAACGAGAAGAAGAATCACCTCGCCAACCAGGTCAAGGATTACCTGATTGAAACTGGGAAGTACAATCCACGCGAACGTGTATTTGCACCGGCGCCGGCAAATCGCCTCGACCGCAACACGACCGGGGCGGTGCTGTTCGGCAAGAACAGCGCTTCGCTGAAGACGCTCAACGAGATGATACGAGAGAACAAGGTCGACAAGTACTACATGACTATCGTGTATGGACATCCCGATGGGGAGATTGACTTGAAGGGCAGGCTCATCAAGGATCAGAAGACCAACACCGTCAAAATACTGGATATAGGAGCTTCCGAAGGACGTGAGATAGAGACGATAGCGAGGCCGATTCGCAGGATTGGGGATTTTACATTAGTCGAGATTAAACTTGTGACAGGCAGGACACATCAGATCAGGGCGCATATGGCGTCGGTCGGACATCCGGTAATCGGAGATGTCAAGTATGCCGGAGGTAAGGCTGCCGATGTTAACAGGAAGCTCAAGCAGCGTTTCGGACTCAGCACACAGCTGCTGCACAGCTGCAGGATAACCTTCAAGGAGGGAATCGGACCTCTGGAGCGACTGACGGGACGGTCGATAGAGGTAGATTTGCCGGAGGAATTTGAAAGAATTATCAGCGGGCTCGAACAGGCACAGGCCTGAACCCTGCTGAGGCTGCCGAGTTTTGTTGATGAAACTCGGCAGAAGCATCTTGAACGGGCATGAGCTCTGCCGAAGGATAGCGGATCGAATCAGCTGCCTGTTAGCGGATTCGAGAAGCGCAGGAAATCGAAAGGGATTATTAATGAGTGAATTTGCAAAGAGCTTAATCAAGGACATAATCGTCGCAGCGGTTCTGGCTGCAGTCATCCTGACATTTATCAGGCCGACGATTGTCAAGCAGACTTCAATGCAGGACACGCTAAATCCAAATGATTACGTCATCATGGCCAGGCGCGCCTATGCCGGCGACAAGGAGCCTAAACGTGGTGACATTATTATATTTAAGTCCGAGCTCAAGGATGAGAGAGGCAAGGACAAGCTGTTGATTAAGCGAGTAATCGGGCTTCCCGGCGATGAGGTTACCATCAAGGATGGCAGCGTGTATATCAACGGTAAGGAATATCACGAGGACTACCTGAAAGACGGATACACGACCGGAAGTGTCAATAAGCTCAAGGTGCCTGAAGGCGAGTATTTTGCGATGGGCGATAACCGAGTTGTCAGCGTAGACAGCAGGTATAGTGAGGTTGGATGTATTAAGAAGTCCGCGATCAGGGGCAGGGCAATACTGAGATTGTTCCCATTCAACAAGATTAAGAGGCTATAACGTCGTGACGGCTTAATATAAAGAAGAGTACGAGCTGACAAGGCAGTTCGGCGGCATACGCGGAAAGTCACGTGGGATCGCATGTAAAATTTACGTGCTGCAATATTTCGAGAGGGAGTATATCAAAGGGAAAAGATGGCAAGAAGCAGGAAGGTAGTAGCAAATAATAAAAAGGCGAGACATGATTACTTTGTCGAGGAGACCTACGAGGCGGGCATCGCACTCACCGGTACCGAGATCAAGTCGGTTCGTGCTGGCCGCGTCAGCATTAAGGAGAGTTACGCGCACATATACAATGGCGAAATTACCATCCTCGGTATGCATATCTCACCATATGAACAGGGCAACAGGTTCAACGTCGAGCCGCTTCGTGAGCGCAAGCTGTTGATGCATAAGCGTGAGATCTTCAAGCTGGCAGGCTTAATCAAGACTGATGGGCTGACGTTGATTCCGCTTAATGTGTATATCAATGAAGCAGGCTATTGCAAGGTGGAAATCGGTCTTTGTCGGGGCAAGAAGAATTACGATAAGCGCGAGACTATCGCCAAGAAGGAGGCCGATCGCAAGATGGACAGAGCGATTAAGGACAGCCTTCGAAGAAGACTTTAAAGGTTTCTTGACTTCTTGATTTTAAAGATTTCTCGACTTTTCCTCTTGAAATTAGGGAGCAATTCCACTATAATACTTTACTCATATAGTCTTTATAACACTTTTATAATTCTTTCGGGGATACCCGAGAGGTTCTGACAACTGTGGGGGCGTCAGGTTTCGACAGGATTGTGGAACAAGGATAAGCGAGCTGTGGAGCCGAGCCACGTAAAAAGCGGCGGTTAAATTCAAACGCTAAAAAGAATAACAATTTCGCACTAGCTGCTTAGTTCAGCAACGCGCGTCAACCGGTATTCACCTGCAGGTAACGGAGCTGGCGTCGATTATGCAGGAAAACCTTGCGTGAGCTCCCGGTAGCGCAAGGGAATTGCGGGATAGCGATTGTGTAGTCTGCTGACATGACGATACATGAGCGAATTATAAAGTATCAGCTGCGCTCGGAGAAGGTCTTTCGGAAATGCTCCTGGACGTGGGTTCAAATCCCACCGCCTCCACCAGAAATGATTCTATAACGTTCTTTGTGGTATGGTCTTAAAACCTATTTCACAGATTGGGGTCTAAATATAAACATATACCGGAGGTAAGGTAATGGCGCTTGCTAATAAGTTTGGAATAACAGACTCTGCTGAGCTTGCCAGAGCAGAGGAAAGAATCAGTAAGAAGAAGGCTGCATGGCTATTTGAAAGCGGCAGACTGGATGAGCTTGAAGCAGGTTCATTTGCTGCCCTCTCGGAGATTCATAGAGTATTGTTTGACGAAATATATGATTTTGCCGGGGCGTTAAGAACTGTGAATATTTCCAAGGGAAATTTTCGTTTTGCCCCTGTGATGTATCTTGAAGCATCAATTAGGCATATTGAAGAAATGCCACAGCAGACCTTTGATGAAATAGTTGAGAAATATGTTGAAATGAATATAGCACATCCATTCAGAGAAGGTAATGGCAGAAGTACACGCATCTGGCTTGATCTCATACTAAAGAAGGAAATCAATAAGGTTGTTGACTGGAGCAAGGTTGATAAAGATGACTACCTTATGGCAATGGAACGCAGTCCGATTAAGGATATTGAAATAAAGCATATATTGAGAAATGCATTGACTGATAAGATTGATGACAGAGAAATGTATATGAAGGGCATTGATCACAGTTACTATTATGAAGGATACAATATCTATAGAGTAGAAGAACTGTAGTTTAAGGCGTTTATTTGAGCCTGAAACCGGTTGAAAATAATTAGAGGAAAATTAGAGAAATTTACATGATGCGCTCTGAAACCCTTGAAACTAGAAAATGTACAGAGCTGCAGCCATAACGCCTCCGCCAATACTGAATCGCCTAATCGTGTAACCGCTGAAAGCAGCTGATTTACAACGTCTAGGTGATTTTTTGTTTTTTGTCCGTTGTCGTAATTTGACACGTTTTATCGCAGATTGTGTGACAAGTGTCACCTTGGTTCTCTGTCAAGAAAACGGACAATTTTTCTGATACTCAAGCGGAGATCTATAGCCGCAATAGCCATGTATCCGCCGGGTATTGTAGAAATTGATAATTCCACCCATCGTCAATACCGCAGAACCTCATTCGAGCCGTTTCGCCACTTCTTAAACCACACAACACTCGCACATAACGACTGAATCTATTAGCCAATTTAATACGAATTGCCGGTACTGTTTGGTATCGGGTTTTCTTTCGTGGTATACTCGCCGTATATTGAGTTTTGGAGGCTTTTATGAAATGGTTTTTGCTTGAAATTTTGCAATTTGTGAAGACATCAAACAACATATTAGGTGTTATATTTGGTTTTTTTATAAGCTATTTATGGAAACGAATGGGGAAAGTACAAGTTGTTTATTTACAAGATAAAGAATTAAATGTCGAGAGAAAAGGGAAGCTTGTAAGAGAAGACGGAGATGAGAATTTTTGGTAGATATATATAACAATAAAGGAATTGATTTATATATTACAGAAACTAAGCTTAAGAGAGTCGGTAGTGAGTATGCGGTTCTCCCTAAAGACGATAAAATAAACGAGGGAACACTGGATGAAATCATAATTGTAAAAGCGGAAAGCGTAAAAAGAGTGTGCTTAACCACGTTAAACAGCAGCGGCGGAATAAAAGACGGAGACATAATAAAATTCAAATTTCATAATAATGTGAATCGTTTTGTATTGCCATGGCCTTGTAAAAATATCAAAGAAATAAAAATAAATAAAAATGATGTTAGTCTAAATAGTGAGTGCGTGAATCCTCACTAAATATCGATATTGAAGTAAAGTCAGATTGGATGAAAGGCTTTGAAGTTGCACTTTACATTGATTACTTAACGTTTGGTATTTTTCCTCGTTGAGAGACAAGAAGCCGTATGATAAAATGCAGGTGAATTGAGTACATATATTACACGATATATGCGATCAACGGGACCATCAGCCGTAGAAAGCAGACCTCGCTCCAATATACGAAGGAAGCAAAATAATTATAGATAAGAACAAGTTCTTCCGCAGCGACCGGGAAGTGTATGAGTTGCTCCTCTATTAACTCTTACGGAATAAGTAGTTCCACTATGATGTGAGGCACTAGGCACAATGGTGATGATTATTTCATGGCAACAGTCGAAGGCGTATCAAGGTCAAAGTTCTATGGTCGAAAACTCTGGATTGGATGGGATAGGCGGATACTTTCTCTTAAAAGGAAGTTGTAGAGATTACGAAACGGCTGATACATTGATGAAACGGGAGGGTATGTAATCATGGCTTCAAAACCGATTATGCAATTTTATGCAGAATTAAAAGATGCACCCTTTCCTGTCTGGCGCCGATTTCAGACACTTAATGACGTGCGCTTTTCCAGACTGGCGTATATTTTGATGACGATGTTCGAGATGCAGGCGAGCCACCTGTTTCGCATTGAGATCGACAATGTGGAGAACATTCGCAGGACACGCACAGATGAGTTATGCGACTATCTCATCAAAGTCTATGAAGAAGGAGGCAGGTATAAGACCTATCTCGAAGTCAATCTTGAATTGATGGATGACTTTGCTCGCTTCGGTGAAGAATCCCTTGATGCTGCGGAAACGTTGGTAAAGCATCATCTGACAAAGCCGGGCTATGCTTGCACCCTGGAATATGATTTCGGTGATGGCTGGGAGGTGGAAGTAACCTTGGAAGAAGTCTTCGAGGATGGAGCACTCCCCGGCAGAGAACTTCCCCGGGTCATCGCCGGCGAAGGGTATGGAATTATTGAGGACTGCGGCGGTACTTGGGGGTTGAATGAAATCGAAAAGGCCTTTCAAAAAGGCTCCGGTGAAGCTTATGAGAACTATTCCTATTGGCTTGGAACAGATAAACCGGATCTACATGCTTTTGATATCGAGGATATGAATTTTCGACTCAAGAAGGTGCCCAGGATCTACAAGGATATCTATGAACTGGAGCTGAAACCTACAGAGCTGTCAATTGCGATTTTGGAGAGACAATACAAGAAGTGATTTCCATTAGTTATGACAATGGGTAAGATAAATACGCTTAAAAACCGCACCTCGGACCACTGAGGATGCGGTTTTTCGATGTTATGATTTTGAGCGATTTTGAGTAGTATTCTATGAGTAGTAATTTCTATAGACATTTAAGAATTCCTATAGACAATCTAAATTGCTTTGTAATTTTGCCTGCTGATGATATAATATCTATCATCAGCAGGCAAGCTGTCTTTAGAAGGGGAAAAGGAGAAAGGAATGGGATTTGACCCTAAGCAGGACGCTTTACAAAAAGAAGAAACCAATAGGCGAATACTTGATGCGGGCTTCAGTATATTTTCCGAAATGAATATAGACAAGGTCTCTATGGCAAAGGTTGCGGACAAAGCGGGGATAGGGGTCGCAACCTTATACAGATATTACCGAACCAAGTCCGAGCTTGTGGTCGCTGTCGGAACCCATGCATGGAGCAAATTCATAATAGGCTATATGCCTCTTATAAACGAGGACAAGGCAACAGCCGTGGAAGAACTTGAATTTTTCCTTGATTCATTTCTTGAATTATATAAAAACCACAAGAGACTGCTCTGCTTCAATCAGTTCTTTAACATTTACATCAGGAATGAAGCAGTTCCTCAAGAGGCTTTGAACTCATATAATGAAATGATTGACAGACTTGCAATGCGTTTCCATAGAACTTATGTTAAAGGCGAGAATGACAAAACACTGTGCACGGAAATGAGTGAAAGAACAATGTTTTTATCTATAATGCATCTCATGCTTGCCGCTGTCACAAGATATGCGGTGGGACTTGTTTACGAAAATGACAGCGAGTCGGATAAGGAGCTTATTTTACTCAGAGATATGCTTATGTGTGAGTTTACGCCAAACTGATATCGCGGAACTAATATGAAGTATTAAGGAGGATTTTAAGATGAGAGAAGAAATGAAACATGACAGAGCAAGATCGCTTATTGAGCAGGCGTTTATTTTTTCTTTTCCACTTGTTCTGATGGACATTACCAAGGAAGTCAGCACCAACACAGTCGAACCCTCAAAATCAAAGGCCCCTGTTAACTGTTTTTTTCATGCAAAGGCTCTCGCTACATCGGAGTTCAGGCAGGTTGTCACACCTAATGTTGACACGCTTTATTCTCAGGTTTTTTTCGATTTAAAGGACGATGCTCTTGTCGTTAAAAAGCCTTATGCAGATAGGTATCTGACATTTCAGATTATGGACGCATGGTCCAATACCGTGGCAACCTTGGGAACGGGTGGAGATACGGACGGAGAAAAAACATATATACTTACAGGACCTTATTTCAGAGGGGATATTCCCGAGGGAATGGATAGGATTGAGGTTCCTACATCTATCGGTTGGCTGCTCGGAAGAACAATCTGCTATGGTGCCGAAGATATACCCAACATCTACAAATTGCAAAGTGAGATGGATGCCGAGACTCTGTCGGGTTTTATGTCTAACGGGGAAATATCAAAAGGCTCTTAT
Source organism: Mogibacterium sp. CM50 (assembly GCF_000293155.1). Classification (NCBI taxonomy): domain Bacteria; kingdom Bacillati; phylum Bacillota; class Clostridia; order Peptostreptococcales; family Anaerovoracaceae; genus Mogibacterium; species Mogibacterium sp. CM50. The sequence goes on from NZ_ALNL01000004.1 coordinate 13,693, forward strand.
GATGCGAGCAAAGACGGTGTTCCTCTTACGATTGCAATGAATCTTTCACCGACAGAGTATTTTGGGAGATTCAACAGACTTCTTATGGATAATCCTGCATATCCCGAGGATAATGAGTTGCTCCGAGAGCTTGCGGATTTGGGAATAGGCGCCGGCCTGAGCTTTAGCCCTTGTCTTTCTTCTGAGGATTTGGAAGATTTCTGGTGTGAAATGAAAGACCTGCTTCTTCCTAAATTGATCAAAGCAACATTGAAATTCATGGTCAGAAACGGCAGCTTTAAATTCTACGGTGATCCGATAAGCCGTTTCGGTAAGGAATACGAATACCGTTGTCTTGTTGCAATCGCAGGTTTCGGTGCAAATCCTGTGGAGACCGCCGTATATCTCAAAGCGGAAGAAGACGACAGTGGAGAGAAGCTAAATGCCAAAAACAAATACTTGCTGCATTTCATGTCGAACAGTCTGCCGCCGGTTGGAGAGCATGGATTTTGGTCGGTAACAGCATATGGCGATGATGATTTCTTGATTTCCAATCCGCTGGACCGTTATGCAATAAGCAATCGAAGCAGTTTCAAGCTAAACGAGGATAATTCCTTGTATTTAATACTCCAGACTGAAGAGCCGAATGAAAATAAGGAGAATTGGCTACCTGTGGGTAGTGACGGATTTCATCTTTTTCTTAGAATATACAGACCCGATAACAGCGTGCTGAACGGAACATGGGAAGCGCCTAAAATAACGAAAATCGGCTAAAGACCGACAATATAGTAAAACTTAGCTATCTTAACTATAAAAAAGATTGCTGCGATTGCTGCCGGGGAAACATATTAACAGGAGGTAAATATTGTGAGAATAGATAGAAAATTTTTAGGCAGGTCGTGTTGCTCGTGCGCAACGACGAGTACGGCTAAAGCTAACAGGACATGGTATTCTTTGCTTAATTTTTCGGATGAACGTGAAAAAGAATGTGCACTGAGAGGTCTGATTGAATCACCGGAAGAACTTGTTATTAAGCGTGACGACGGTGAAGTGGCGTGGGATCTCGGAGATTTCGATTTTATCAAGGACAAGGAAGCGCCCGACACGGTAAATCCGAGTCTATGGAGACATACGCAGCTCAACACTTACGCGGGACTTTTTGAAGTATGTGACGGTATATACCAGGTGCGCGGCTACGATATGGCGAATGCAACTTTCATTAAAACAGAGCATGGCTGGATAATTTTTGACGTTATGATGTGCAAGGAAAATATGGAATCAGCTATGGCGCTCATGGAAAAGCATTTCGGAAAGCTCAATGTCAAGGCAATTCTTTACAGTCACTCTCACATAGATCACTACGGCGGAATTATGGGTGCGATAAATGCCGATCAGGTGGCTGATGCGAGCCTTAGCTTAGAAGAACAGCTCGCTTCCGGTAAGGTCCTGATCTTAGCGCCCGAAGGATTCTTAAAGCATGCAGTGAGCGAAAACATTTACTGCGGCGCTGCTATGGGAAGAAGAGCTCAGTATCAGTACGGTTCAATTATGAAAGCCGGAGAAAAAGACCGTATGGCAATAGGTATAGGACTTGGCCAGTCACGAGGAACGGTCGGTCTGCTGGCACCTACAATAGAGATAACTGGCAATGATACTATCACGATAGACGGGCTTGAAATTCGCTTCCAGCTGACGCCCGGAACAGAAGCACCGGTGGAAATGAACGCATATTTCCCTAAATATAAAGGCCTGTGGATGGCTGAAAATTGCACCGGGACTATGCATAACATTTACACTCTGCGCGGGGCTCAGGTGCGCGATGCCGAGGCGTGGGCACGCTTCATACTGGAGGCCGAATATCTTTTCGTGGATGAAACCGAGGTGGTTTTTCAATCTCACAATTGGCCGCACTGGGGAAAAGAAACCGTAAAGGAGTATATGCAGGATACGGCTGCAGTTTATCAATATATAAACAATCAGACGCTGCATTACATCAACCGGGGTCTCACTCCTGCGGAAATCTCAAGGAAACTGGAGCTCCCGGACAGGCTCAATAAAGTCTGGTATTGTCGCCAGTATTACGGCACGTTAAGTCATAATATAAAAGCAGTTTATCAACGATATATGGGCTGGTACGATGCCAATCCGGTCAATCTCAACCCGCTTACTCCCGAGGATACCGCAAAAAAATGGATTTCATACCTTGGTGATTTAGAAAAGGTTCTGAGCAAGGCGAAGGAGGATTTCGACAAGGGGGAATACCAGTGGGTAGCTCAGTTGACAAAGGAACTCGTATTTGCCAAGCCGGATCTCAGGGAAGCAAGGGAACTGTGTGCAAAGGCTCTTGAACAGCTCGGTTATCAGTCTGAAAGCGGTCCGTGGCGCAGCGCCTACCTTATGGGAGCGTGGGAGCTTCTTGATGGAAATCAGTCATGCAACGAAGGAACCGTAAAGGGCAATGAAGTAATGATGATGGGGATGACGACAGAGATGATGCTGTCATACATAGATATTATGACAGATGCTCTGGCAGCACAGGACGATAATTTCACCCTAAATCTTAAAATTACCGATACGAACGAGGAGTACCTCGCAGTAAGAAGAGATGGTATTCTGCTCGTCTATAAGGGAAAAGCCAAAAGGAAGGCAGATTGTTCCATTAGTTTAGAGCGTCTGCAGCTACTCTCGCTTATGTTTGGGAAAAAAGAAGTTATGGAGCGGATTTCCGTAACAGGAGATCAAACTGTGCCGCTACGGCTTATCAAATATATGTCTCCACTAGTATTGAACTTCAACATAATAGAACCGTGAGTAGAGAAAAACAGTGTTTAAAAAGCAAAAGAGAAGCCAAGCCATTTGAGCCGGCTTCTCTTGCTTTATCTGCAGGCTATTGAGTTATGCTTTATAAGCGACGGCAACCGAAGTCAAACTCACATATTTATTGTTGCCGATCGAATATTTGATTTCGAAAATACAGAACCAGACAGCAGTTTTGTTTTCATCAAGATTGTCACTAAACGTTACCTCATCCTCAAAGAGAAAGTCTGACAGGAACACAGTAACCCCGGCATCATCCTTTTTATATGTAACCATTTTATCTTTTCTTTCTTGAGGAGCTACAGGCATTCCCGGTGCAGTGTAGAGTTTTATACTGTCTATCTTCGGAGCTTGATTTTTATAGTCAGTGTCTTGGAATCGCAGCTTCACGTAGGACTCAGCTCGATTTTTTATGAATACGCAAGGTACATCACCTTCAATTTTGCCACAAGTATTACTTCTTATATTAATTCTCTTTGATTCCGAAAAAGACTCATAGCTGCCGGCATCAAAGGTCATTGTAATGGCAGAGGATGGTGAACTCCCGTAAATATCAACCATCATTTTGATATTAGTATCAGTTGTAATTCGAGATTTGTCAGGAGTTGGCTTGTATGAAAAATGGAGAACAGTAAACAATGCTGTCAGGAGACCGAGTATCAAAACAACAGATACAAGAAGCGTTTTTTTCCACAATGACAGCTTTTTCCTAGTAGTATCAATACTCTTAATGTATATCTCATCCTCCTTGATAAGCGTATCAAATGATACTTCGTACTCGTTGCTTATGTGTTTAAGGATTTCCATATCAGGATAGTGCTTATCATTTTCCCAGTTTGAAACGGTCTGGCGTGTAACGCCGAATCTTTCGGCAAATTGCTGCTGACTGAGATTATGCGACTTTCTTATTTCTTGTATCTTGGTTCCGATTGACATACCCCACCTCCAACCTAACCTTACCGTATAATACATGAAAACAAAAGCAAGAATTGTTTTACATGTATCTCTTTTGAGGGAAACCAAAGTGTTTGATTCTTCAAATCCCGGATCCAAAATCCAATAGAGATGAATCGTAGGGAAATCATCAATTTAAATAAGTCATGCCGGTTTCCTTGACTTAAGATTAAAATGATTCGACTTTCCATTATACATAAAAATACAAGAAATATAACTGTAGATGCAGAATTGCCTGTAAAACACGTATATAATGTAATTGAACGGATCAAAACAGGATTTACGATATTGCAGTCCGGAAGGAGAGCAGGGTATGAAAGAAAAGGAAGGAGAGGTTTTCTCCATAGCAAAGGATAACAGACCGATTTCGGGATGCACTATTTCAAAGGAAATATATAATGGCACAGAGCACATTACTTATTTTTCCCTGGCAGCAGGAACAGATATCAGTGCTGAGATTTATCCGTATCACAAGCTGATTCTGGTTGCGGATGGAAGTGCAGAGGTATATGGAGTCGATGGCTTTAACAGGGGATTGAACGACGGAGATATAATATTAACACCTACAGATGCACCGATAGGTATACGTACATCGGTGGGAGCAGTTTATATAGAGATTTCAGTTCAGAAGGAGGCTATTATGAACGGAGCAATTAAAGCAGGAGAGGTATTCAATTTAGCGGAAATTATTCCTTATCAGGAAGGTAAAATCGTAAACATGGATCTTGTCAATAACGACAAGATGAAATTTGTTGTAATGGCATTTGATAAAGATACGGGGCTTGCCGAGCACGCTGCACCCGGCGAAGCAATAATATTTGCACTGGATGGCGAAGGCGTGATCAGTTACGAAGGTAAGGATCACGTGATTAAGGCAGGGGAGAATTTCCACTTTGCTAAAGGTGGGCTGCATTCTGTAAAGGCCACGGCTAATTTCAAGATGGCATTGCTGCTGACACTTGAATAATATGAAAGGTGTGCAGTCCCTTCATTGCTGTTTGTGCCGCCGATGAGAACGGCGATATGGAGATTAAGATGAGAAAAATAAGTAAGCGGAAGAATATGAAAAGATCCCGTAAAACCCTCATAGCCGTACTCAGCGATGTGTGAAGACGACAGCAAAAAACCGCAATTTTTTATAAATTCAGAGTTGTAATAGGAACAGAAGGGACATAATGCTAAAATCCACTATCAAGCACAAAAATGTCGAATTTACCGAGCTGTTCTATGATCTGGTGTTCGTATATGCCATATCCAAGACAACCGGGCTGATTCACCATCTGCATGACGGAATCGTGGGTGGCGATGCCTTTCTGACTTTCCTTGTCACACTTTTTGTGCTCGTCGATGCATGGATGCTGCAGACTGTATTTACGAATCAGTACGGCAAGAATTCGTTTCTCAATATCTCGATTATGTTCATCAAGATGGTGATACTGCTCGTGTTCTCGGGCATGATTGTCAACGACTGGTACGACCACTTTGATTACCTTTGCTGGACTATCTGTCTGCTGTCGATCGTGCTGTTCCTGCAGTATTTTGTCCAATATTATAGTGACGAAACAACTGCTGCTGAGAGACACTCAATTAAAGGATTCCTTGCAGTTACCGGGATTCGGGCGGTCGGAATATTTACGGCAGGTATGTTTCCTCTGTTTCCGGGTTTTTACATATATCTTGCTACGATTGCGGTGACTTTCTGGATGCCTATCAATTTCAGGAGGAGACAGGAGCAGGTCGAGATCAATTTCGTTCACCTAGTCGAGAGAGTTGCGCTTCTTACTATTATAAATTTTGGCGAGATGATCATGGGTATCGCCCGGTTTTTCACGCCTCAGACGTTTACGCTCAAGTCGGTGCTGTATTTCGTCATTGTTGCGAACCTGTTTCTGTACTATTTCAGTGCGTTCAACCACGCGGTAGACGAGCACCGGAACACGCACGGGATATTCATGCTGTACAGCCATTATCCGATTTATATCGGGTTGATCATGATTACCGTTGCCATGACTTTTATAAGCGAAAATGCGGCAAATGTTCACTTTGTCACGGCGTTTCTGTACATGGGCCTTTTTATGTTCCAGTGGGCGGTCATTGCAAATAATCGGTACAGCAAGCCGTACCTGCGGTTTAATCGGCGATATCTCGCAGTTCAGGCGGTGATCCTCGTGGCAGGGTTTATGACGAGTTTCAACCTTGCGCATAATGACGCGGCGGTGCTGTATGTCACAACGGTGATGGTGGCAGCATTGACGGTGCATGCGATAGGGTTTCTATATGCGAGGAATTTGAAAGAGAGAAGGAGGCTAAAGAAATCTACTTCAGGCGCCAAGACAAAATAAAAAATATCTAGAGAAATCAGAGAATAAATGGGATAATCCGCCTTAAAAAAGGTGTAGCATTATCTGTACAACAATTGATAATACGGAGGAAACAATGAGGAAGCTTGTAAAAAACAATGTAAGTTGGGTCGGATACATGGATTGGGAGCTCAAGACTTTTCACGGTGATGAGTATTCGATTTTAAATGGTTCAAGTCAAAATGCATTTTTGATTGAGGAAGAGAAAACTATTCTTGTGGACACCGTATGGCTTCCACACAGAGATGAGTTTATAGAGAATCTGAAGGCTGAAGGAGTGCTGGACAAGATCGACGCAATCATTGTAAATCACGGTGAGCAGGACCATTCAGGTTCGTTGCCGGCGCTGCTCAAGGAGATTCCGGGCACGCCGCTCTACTGCACTGCGGCATGTGTAAAGAGCCTTGAAGGGCAGTACGGCAAGCAGGGATGGAATTTCAACGTGGTGAAGACCGGTGATAGCCTTGATATAGGAAACGGGAAGCAGCTGGTGTTTATCGAGATGAAGATGCTCCACTGGCCGGATTCTATGGCTACATATATGACTAGGGACAACATCCTGTTCTCTATGGATGCGTTCGGACAGCACTTCGCAGTTGAGGAGATGTTCAACGACAGTGCAGATCAAGCGCTGCTTGACAGGGAAGCGATGAAGTATTTCGCAAATATCTTAAATCCTTTTGCACCGTTTGTAACCAAGAAGCTCGCAGAAATTGCAGAGCTGAACCTACCAATTGACATAATCGCTCCGTCACACGGCGTGATATGGCGCGACAATCCCGGACAGATAGTTGAGAAGTACGCTGCTTGGGCAGATGCTTATCGGGAGAATCAGATTACAGTTGCATACGATACGATGTGGGAGGGTACGACTAAGCTGGCGCACGCAATCGCTGATGAGATTCACAAGCAGACACCGGATACTGTTGTAAAGGTTTATAATATCGCCAAGACAGACAAGAACGAGCTCATGACGGAGGTCTTCAAATCAAAGGCTATTGTCGTTGGTTCGCCGACTTGCGTAAATGATGTGTTGACAAGTGTCGCAGGATGGCTATCTTTCTTAAAGACTTTGAAGTTCAAGAATAAGAAGGCTGCTGCATTTGGCTGCTACGGCTGGAGCGGTGAGTCAGTTAAAATTCTGCAGGCTAAGCTTGCGGATGCGGGATTTGAGGTTATAGAAGGGCATGTGCGCTCATCCTGGAATCCGGATGAAGAGGATTATGCAAAGATTCCGGAGATGGTTTCGGATTTGGTTAAGTGATCCGGACTTTCAAATATGCATCTAAATATGAGACTTCTCGAATAGATAGAGTGAAAGCAGCATGCACAGTTGCTGAGGATGAGAAGCTTTTGTCCCTTATTAAGTTATTTGCTCTTACAATTAAAACGAGTTCAGCGTAATGGCACGGATGAGTAGCATCATTGTTCTTGCTTTGATTTTAGGAATATAATCAGTGAAGCCGTTATGATTATCGCATAGCCGATGAAGCTGTATAGATCCGGCAGCTCCCTAAAGATGAGCAGACCCATGATTGTCGTAAATATGATCTGTGAATAATCATAGATGGATATCTCCTTGGCCGGTGCATAGCGATATGCTCCGGTGATGCTGAACTGTCCGCCCGCAGCTGCAAGTCCGGCGCCGAGCAGCATCAGCAGCTGATATTTATTTATGGGTTCGTGGTACCGGATTATCATCAGCGGCACCATCGATAGGCAGCTGAATGTCGAGAAACAGAACACGATGACAGCTTGCGGCACCCCGTTAGAGCCGAGCATCCTGACCATTGTGTAGGCGAGACCGGCGCCGACGCCTCCGATCAGACCGGCTGCCATTCCCATAGAATTGCCCGAGAATCCCGGCTTGATTACAAACATTGCTCCGATCAATGCTAACAGCAGGCAGAAGACCTGATACCTCTTAGGAACTTCTTTGAGTATTATCATAGAAAATATAATCGTCGCGAACGGAGACAGCTTGCTGAGCATGCTGGCGTCAGCAACCATAATGTGGCTGACGGCGTAGAAGTTCCCGAGTATTCCGATAGTTCCGGCCAGCACCCTGATGAGCATCGGCAGATAATTTTTGCGCCCTATTACAATCGGTTGTTTCTCTTTGATTAGAACAATTACAGCGATTATCGCCGCTATGAGGTTCCTAAAGAAAGATTTTTCGACTGCAGGCAGATCTCCGGCAAGCTTGACGAAGATTCCCATTAACGCGAAACAGAACGCTGACGAGATTATCAACAATATTCCTTTATTTTTATCATGTATGACTTTTTCCATTTTTCAGTCCTTGTATTCTCCGGTCTTTATGTATATATCCTTTGCTCTTGCAGCTATCAATATATGCGGTATATCTCCGGGTTATATAGAATCCGGATATAATGTATATCGCTTGTGCCGTCGGGCGGCTTCAATCGGCGTAATTAAATTACGAATAACCGGAACGCAGTATGCCGATAGAATTAACACTCAATATCTTATTGCAAGATGGGCGTGCAGTCAAATTCAATAGAAATTTTCATTATAGTAAACCGATGACAATGGTGTTAAAATCTAGATGATTGCTAGATGATTAAGAGGATATAAGAGGAGAATAAAAATGAGTGAACACATAACCAGAGAACAGGCAAATGCTCTGTTACACAAGTATGTAAAGGGTGAGAATTACATAACACACTCGTATGCGGTTGAAGCGATTATGAGGGGGCTGGCCAAGAGGCTGGCTCCGGATGAGATAGAGTTCTGGGGGAACTGCGGACTGCTGCATGACCTCGACGAGGAGACAGCTGATTGGCGTAACGATATGTCCACTCATGGACCGGTCTCTGCGCAGATTCTAAAGGACGAGGGCTACGATGAGCCGGTTATGGCACAGGCAATATGTGCTCACAACCCCGAGTCGGGTGTTGTAGCGAAGTCTACGCTTGAGATTGCGCTGCTTGCGGCGGATCCGATGAGCGGATTCTGCAAGGCTGTCGCGCAGATATATCCCGATAAAAAGATTGCGAGTGTCAAGCACAAGTCGGTCAACAAGCGGTTTAAGGAATCCAGGTTTGCAGCCGGCGCGAACAGGCAGTATATGGCAGCAATTGAGGAGACCGGCATCAGCTTTGATGAGTTTATAGATATTTCTCTGGAGGCTATGCGCGAGATTGCGGACGATATCGGGCTGTAGGCTGATGGTGAGCTGAACTGCCTGAAAATTTGTTTCTGTAATACATAGCACAAGCACTTGCCCGTGCAGGGTAAGTGCTTGTGAGTGTATGGCGGGCATGCTGTCAATCTGTGGTGAAAGTCCACGAGGGGGTAGTTGCCGACGAACCTCATAGCGTTCCCGGATTGGAAGCCGGAGCAGCTGAGTCAAGCTTCTCATCGCCGGAATTCCTAATACCTAGATGGTATCGGCATTTAGCTTCAAGATTCGCACCGCTGATATTTCCGGATAAAAGTTACGTTTATTATTTGCGAGGTGCGCGTGGCAGCTCAATCTTGACGTTCTTAGGATTTTTGGCTCTTCTGTAGAGCACGAAACGGCGACCTATTGCAGCGACGAACTCAGCGTGCAGCGTCTCGGCGAGCTCGCTGCATACGTCGGCCGGATTTAGCATAGAACCTTCCTGAAGCTGTCCCTTGACGAGTTCGTTTGCAGTGAGATTCTCGTCGATGGAGCGGACAATGTTGTCCGTGAGGTCGGCCTTGCCAATATATACTGTCGGCTCGATCTTCTGTGCGAGCCCTTTGAGATAACTTCTTTGCTTACCTGTGAGCATATGTTCTCCTTGATATTTCCGAAATGTGTTATAGAATTAATCGTATGCATTATATTAACACACCGGCGCGTGCGAATCCATAGGTGCGAGGGTTGCGGTGGAGTAACGGTCTGCGATTGCGGCGGAGTCACGGACTTAGTGTGCAAGGATGAGACAGAGAAATTCTTTGAATTTAAATAAATAGGTGCGGCGGATAAAACTCAAGCTGCTTAATAGTTTTAAAATAGGAGATACGATGAATCGCAAGGAAATTAGAGAAATCAAGAAGAGATTTAATCCGGATATGGACAATTTCGGTCATATCTACGGGTGCTATGTCAATGCGGCGCATGAAATTATCGCGTATATGGATTCGCCGACGATGCTCATGGGAAATGAGGAACGAGAGATGTACATGAAGACTCTCAAGAAAACTCTGTCGGGAGCACTAGGCAAGAATCTGCTCAATGTTGAATTTTCAACGGCACAGGTCGAGGACAGCGATGAGCACAGGCTGCTGCAGACGCTCAGAACATCACATCTCAGCAACGAGACAATGCGCAAAATCCTGTTTCAGAGGATTATAGACAATGTGGATATGGGTGATGTCGGCTATGTAATCCTGCTCGCTTCGGACTCTTACGATGTGCCTTACAAGAACGGTGGCAGCGATGAGTGGTCGGAGGAGTCGACGGATCAGTTCGAATATTTTATCTGCTGCCTATGCCCTGTAAAGGACCCGAAGGGCGCACTCAGGTATCTAGCTGAGGAACAAAATTTCCGTGCCGCTTCGACGGGCAGCATACTCGGGGCACCGCAGATGGGCTTTATGTTCCCGACATTTGACGACAGGATGACCAACATCTACCGGGCACTGTACTACACGAGGAGCTCGGCGGATGTGCACCAAGATTTCCTCAAGGCGGTATTCAACCTCGACAAACTTCCAATGGCTGCAAATACTCAGAAAAACGCTTTTGACAGCGCTCTCGCAGACTCGCTCGGTGATGAGTGCAGCATGGATGTAGTGAAGGCTCTGCACAGCCGGATTGGCGAGAGGATTGATGTGCTCAAGGGGGTAGGAGCTGATGATGTACCTGAGATTCATATCAATGAGCTTGAGGAAATCCTGATGAAAAGCGGCACTTCCGATGAAGCCATAGAGAAGTTCCATGATACCTGCAAGAACTATTTTGAGGGTGAGGAATTCTTTAATCCCGAGAACTTGATAAACCGTAAGCAGTTCAAGCTCGAGACTGCCGAGATGAACGTCAGCATTGACCCTGAGCACGCATTCGGCATCAAGACGGAGATTATAGACGGACGCCAATATCTGATGATTCCAATCAGTGAAGGGCTGACGGTGAACGGGGTGGATGTGAAGGTTAGCGACAAATAGCAGACACTGCGAACAGTGGGCGGCTGATTATGTTTGCTTGGCGGATTATACAAAGTCTGCGGACTTGAAGTGATGAGACAATTCGAGGCTTTGTTAGTCCGCATCGGCAAAGAGTTAAGTTTGAAGAAGAGGGCTGACCCGGCAGGTCAGCCCTCTTGCAATTATTAAGGATTCTGATGTGCTATCGAGAGCACTATTTTTTGTAGATTTTGGCGTCCTCCAGCATAACAGTATATGCGTTCGGGTCGTCCGTACCAGGAGCCTTTTTTCTGACAAATTTGCCGGAAATTACAAATCGATGTTCCTCCTTGGGTAGCTTATCACGCTCGCCTTTCTTGAGCTTGAAGAGCAGCCCTTGTTGGCAGCATTCAGTAGCATCCGGAATCAAGCAGTATTCGTATCGTTTACCGGTTCCCGGATCTATGCTGACTACGTAATAACCTTTAACCTTGATGTGCTTGCCATCATATTTCTCAGGCTTATTCATCATGTTGGACACTTCCGAGTAGATAGCTGTGGCACTCATAGTGCTGAGGTCTGTGTCTACACCGGAATCTGTCCCGGAGCTCCTACCTGATGCAATGTGCAGTGTCACTGCAACGCATACCACAACCAGAGCTAATAGGGAAATGATTATTACTATAAGTTTTGTCTTGTTTTTGTTAGCCATTTTGTCTCATTGTAAATTATCCACGGGCGGTTGCTTTGCCTATTATTATAAATACAAGATACATAGCTGCATCAACTGTTACAATAGTTGCTCCGACCGGGGTCCCGCCCAGGATTGATATGAACATTCCCGTCAAGGCTGCAACTATTGATATTATTACCGAACAGATTGTTACTGATTTGAAGCTGCCAAATACGCACATCGCCGACAGGGCAGGGAAGATGATAAGCGCAGATATCAGCAGTGAACCGACGAGGTTCATGCCCAGAACGATGATAACCGCAATGATAATGGCAATTATCAGGTTGTAGGTATCTGTCTTGGTCCCTGTTGCCTTGGTGTACTCTTCGTCAAATGTAACTGCAAATAATCTGTTGTACAGGAATATAAATGCAATTATGACAAGTACGGATATGGTGAGGCAGAGCACGACATCCTGTGAAGTCAGCGTCAGTATGGATGTTGATCCGAATAATGTAGTACACACATCGCCGGATACATTGGCTGATGTCGAGAACACATTCATCAGCAGATAGCCGAAGGCCAGCGATACAACTGACAGGATAGCCAGCTTGGCATCTCCCATGACCTTGCTGTTCCTGTTGCTCCTGAGGAGTATGACTGCCGCCAGTACGGTGACAGGCAGGGTAATATACAGGTTGCTGGATATGTGCAGGATGGTTCCAATTGTCATCGCTCCGAATGCCACGTGCGACAGTCCGTCTCCGATAAATGAATATCTCTTCAGAACCAGCGTTACTCCGACCATTGCCGCGCATAGCGCTATAGAAACGCCTACGATCAGCGCATATACGACAAAATCATGAGAAAGGTACATGCGGATAAGTTCCAGCGTACTAGACATCCAGCACCTCCTTTCTCTCCTCATCTGATGCCAGATGAGGCGTATCGTTCATTATCAGTATTTTGTTGGCTGCTGACAGAGCTTTGCCGACGTCATGGGATATGGTTATGATTGTCGTGCCTTTTTGATTCAGCTTGTCCAGCATTCGGTATAGCTTGGCAGCGGCAACCGGGTCCAGCCCGGTTATCGGCTCGTCCAGAACCAGGACCTTCGGGGACGAGGCGATGGCGCGTGCCAGGAGCACGCGCTGCCGCTGCCCGCCGGAAAGTTCGCGAAAGCTGTCATTCTTAATATCCTCGAGGTCAAGCTCTCGGATAGCAGCAGAGGCAAGCTTTCGCTCCCTGATTCCATAAAAAGGTCTGAAGCCCAATCTGTTGAGGCAGCCGGATAGCACCACCTCCCATACGGAAGCGGGGAAATCCTTCTGAGTTTCACGCTGCTGCGGCAGGTATCCGATGTCGCTCCTGACAATATCGCCGCGCAGCGCGACATCGCCGCTTACAGCCGGAATCAAACCGATCAAGGTCTTAATAAAGGTCGATTTCCCGGCACCGTTTTCTCCTACAATACATATGTAGTCGCCATTATTGATCCCCAAATCAAATTCCTTGCAGAGGGGCTTGCCGGAATATCCTACAGCAAGCCCTTCGCAGTCGATACTAAACGAAGATTCAGTCCCGTTAACCATCTGTTCCATTTGTACTCCTAATAATCTTAGCCGCAGAAGCTTACTTATTGCTCAGAAGCTCCTTTAGCACCTCAAGGTTTTGCTCCATAGTCTTGAGATATGTCTTATCCTTGAGATCACTCTTCTTGATCGATTGCAGAGAGTCGAGCGTCTTGATGTCGCGTTTAGTGCTGTCGGCATCGCGGATAATCGACTTGGCAATCTTGTGATCGGAATTCTCAATAGTTACAACGTGCTTTAGCTTGAGCTGGTTGAGCTTCCCTGACAGGAAGTGGATAGTCTCGAAGCTGGCCTCCGATTCAGCAGAGCAGCCTACAAAAGCCGCATAGTAATCGATGCCATAATCATCGACCATATAACGGAAAGGGAAGCGGTCGCCGAACACCAACGTCTTAACCTTTGCTTTTGCAACAGCATCAGCATACTGCTTATCAAGCTTCTTCAGCTTTTCAGTATAAGCGTCAAGATTCTTCTTATATGTATCGGCATTGTCCTTGTCTTTGTCAGCTATAGCCTTCTCGATAGGCTTACAGAGCTTGATTGCATTCTTGAGCGACAACCACACGTGCTCGTCATACTCAACCTCTTCAGCATCCTCATGATGATGGCCGTCCTTGTGATCTTTGTCTTTGTCGCCGTCATGGTCGTGATGGTCATGCTCTTCCTTTTCAGGCTGCATTCCTTCCTTGACTTCCTCTGCCTTCTTGCTGTCCTTCATCTCATCCATCAGGTTGATAGCTACGAGATTTTTGTTAGTCTTCTTCTTAAGTACATCGCTGACCCACTTATCTGACTCGCCGCCGACATACACGAAGATATCGGCGTCCGCAACGGCCTTGATATCATCAGCGGATGGCTGGAAACTGTGCAGATCACCGCCGCTCTTTTGCAGCAGCTTCAGGTCGACATCTTTAGCCTTGTCGCCTAGAATTTCCCTAATCCAATCATATTGCGGAAATGTCGTCGCGACAATCTTTATTTTTTTCTTACTTTCGGTCTTGTTGCCACAGCCGGAAAGGGCTCCCAGGGTTAGAATTGCAATCAGCATAATTGCAAACAGCTTTGTGAATTTTTTGCGATTCATACATACCTCCGTGTCTTGTTACATGTAAATACAGATCCTTCAAAAAAACAATCTCGGTTATAACACTTTTCCGACTCTCCGTGCCGGTTCCTTTTTGAACCGAGGGGGAATGATAGAGCGGAAAATAAAACCGAAATTAAAAATCGTTTTCAGTTTATCACCGAGAGCCCATCATGTCAATGAAGGAAAACACACATATATTGATATTGAAAGCTCAGCAGCTGTGGCGGCTACTATAAATACAATAATAAAACTCTGCATCCCGAGAATCTCAGCGTGTGAAGCGATATAGCGGTAGCCGTTAGCTAGACCGGTACGCCCGGCAGCATTATCAACAGGCACATTGTGGAGCGACACAGCGGTAGCTGCCTGTTAGACTCTGGCAATCTGCTCAATGCCATCAACGGTTCCCAGCAGATCCATACCTACCGGTCTCCAGTAGTCATATATGAGGACAGGTCCGCTATATTCGTATAGAAGTCTGATGACTGTGTTGAAGAATATAGGGTTGTTGATGAACATCTTGACGTTGAAGTTACAGCCGAACTGCTTGTTCTCAGTATATGGATATTTTAAGTTGATGATCTGCGATTCAGGCTCACAGTCGTAGTATCTGAGCTCGAGCAGCTTATAACCGGTGAACTTTGATTGGTTATCCTCAGCGTTGTCTCTGGAGGCTATCAGTTGAGCTGCAGTTGCATCGGTCATAATCTGCATATCCCCGGGATTATTGTTGCAGAGCTCATATAGCTCTCGGACAGTGTTAAGCTCATGTGGGATTGGGGCTTCTTCCTCATCTACAGGGACTATACCTTTGCCGATGAGATGCTGCAGAAACTCCTCGCAAGAGAATGTGCCCAGTTTGTAACTATCCGGGCAGCTGCTGGCAGTGCTCTCAATCGTCACGTTTGAGTTGTCGATTTCCTTGAAATTTATATATGCCATGTTGTTCACCTCTGATTCTTATTAAGCATTGGTATTATAACACTGCAGAGCACATTGGTCATTACCGAATAATAAGAGAGACCACATCACTGATGCGATGCAGCCTCCCTATGTGATTCCATTATACTTGGAAATACTTGGAATTGCCGACGTATCTGATGATCCTTGCCGTGGTCTGTAATTTGAAGGCCGTCACCGGCACTGATGATTTATCGTGTAATTATCTGTACTTGTAGAAGCCTTCGCCTGCGTTGACACCGGTCTTGCCTGCATCGATATACTTCTTGAGCATTGCGGCAATCTTACCGGCGTTTGTAGTTGGATCATTTGCCTCAGGGTGATTAGCAACGATGTTGTACGCAGTTGTAAGACCAACGATATCCAGAATCTGGAAAGGACCATATGGCGCACCGGTTCCAATCTTCCACGCCATGTCGATGTTCTCGTGATCCCCGATTCCGTTAGCTAGTAGATACTGAGCGGAATTTAGGAAAGGTACGAGCATCGAGTTGAGAAGGTAACCGGGCTGCTCCTTGAGAACCTTGATAGGAACCATATGGAGAGCCTTAGCGAACTCAACAGCCTCATCATATGCGGCTTGTGAAGTTCCGTCGTGTCCCATAACCTCTGCGGAGTTACTCCTCCAGATGTTGTTGGCGAAGTGTAGTGCGAGGTATCTTTCCGGTTTTGTGAAATCAACCTTAAATGTGCTGGGGAGCAGTGTTGACGAGTTAGTCATGACGATTGTCTTGTCCTCAAGAACCTCGTTGAGGTTCCGGTAGAATACGTGCTTATCCTCCGGAATTTCTGCCATGCTCTCTATATAGTAATCACAATCATTTGCTGACTCCTCTAGGGAAAGCGTGATTTTCAGGTTCTTATACGCAGATTCGACCCTGGCTGCCAGCTCATCGAGCTTTTCGTCAGTGAGTTCATCCGGCTTCAGGCCAAATCCTGCGGGTGCAGCTGCGTTCGGCTTACCAAGGCCGGCTCTGACAGACTCGATATCAGCTAGATATAGCTTGTGAAGTCTGTCAAGCTTAGGCTGAGCTCTGCCGATTGAACCCTCGCTTCTTAGCCATATTGTTGTATCAAATCCTGAGAATGCGCTCTGAAACGCAATCTGGCTGCCGAGAACTCCGCCGCCGGCTACTGTAACTTTTTTAGTGTTCATAAGATTCACCTCCGGTGTTTAATAACCATTAATGTTAGGTTTCTATAGCTTGATTATACACGAACAATTAAATAATGCTACGAAAAATTCAATAGTACACAATTATTTCTTAAAAACAACACATTTTAGAATGAGTGCAGCTATTGACATAGCACACTATAAGTTCTATTATACTTATTAGTTTCAAGTTATTCCGTTTTAACTCGGGATGATGAGGAACTGATAAATATGGTAATTGACTTCAGGGCAGGGTGTGATTCCCTACCGGCGGTACAGCCCGCGAGCCGAAAGGCATGATTCGGTTAGATTCCGAAGCCGACAGTTATAGTCTGGATGGGAGAAGCTTTTATTCTGAAGAGTGCAGATTACTGCACGGGAACGAATTGCAGGAGCTCTGAATGGGCTTCTTTTTTAATTCATATCCATTCTAAATGGACGGGTCAATTGTATATTTATTGGAATGAGGAGAGAGACATGTTGCTAGAAAGAGCTGATGAGCTGATGATGCTGGATAAGGAGTACATGCGCCGAGCTATCGGGCTTGCCAAGAAAGGTGAAGGCTGGGTTAATCCCAATCCGAAGGTCGGAGCGGTAATTGTCAAGAGCGGTCAGATTATAGGTGAAGGCTATCATGTGAAGTGCGGACAGATGCATGCGGAGAGAAATGCGATAGCATCGCTCCGCGAATCCGCGGAGGGTGCAACGTTGTATGTAACGATGGAACCTTGCTGTCACTACGGCAAGACCCCGCCTTGTACAGCTGCTATCATAGAAAACAAGATATCCAGGGTCGTAATTGGTTCAAAGGATCCTAATCCAAAGGTGGCAGGTAAGGGCGTCAAGATACTCAGAGAAGCCGGAGTCGAAGTAGTAGAGGATTTCTTGATGGAGGAATGCGATGCTCTTAATCCGATTTTCTTCCATTACATAACCACAGGGCGTCCATATGTACGTCTCAAGTATGCAATGACCGCAGACGGCAAGATTGCAACTAAGACCGGAGCTTCCAGATGGGTGACAGGACCGGAAGCAATCCACAAGGTGCATGAGATGCGCCACGAGTGCATGAGCGTTATGGTTGGTGTTGACACTGTGATCGCCGATGATTCTATGCTGAACTGCAGGCTTCAGGACGGTAGAGATCCAATCAGGATAGTTTGCGACAGCAAGCTGCGGATACCAAGCGACGCACAGCTGGTAAGGACTGCGGACGAGTACGACAGCGAGACAATTATTGTGTGCTCTGTTGAAGGACTTCCGATGGGAGAAATCCGGGTTAGCGAGAAGGCTCCGCTCTACATGGATGACGAGAATACCAATCCGCCGGCAAAGGCACTTGCCAAGAAATTCGGCGGAGCCGAATTTACCAAGAAGGCTGCCAAGCTAAATGAAAAAGGCGTCAGACTGTTCAACTTTCCCGGGCATGACGGCAGAGTGGATCTGATAATGCTGCTTCAATACCTGGGCAAGCTCGACATAGACAGTCTGCTGCTGGAGGGTGGGGGTAATCTCAACGAAAGTGCGCTGAGAGCGGGTATTATCAATGAGGTAAGGATATTTGTCGCTCCAAAGGTGTTTGGAGGAAAGGCCAAGAGCCCGGTTGAAGGACTTGGAGTTGAGCATCCCAACATGGCATATAAATTCTCGTTCGATGACGTTGAGAGAATCGGTTCAGACCTCATGATTACCTGCAAGCGAATCGATAATCTCGGAACATATATTCCGGAAGATGAGGATGGAGAAGAGTAATGTTTACAGGAATTATTGAAGAAACCGGGAGACTGCGCTCTCTAGATATTTCCGGAGCGACAGGGCGCATAGAGATCTCGGCGTCCAAGGTTCTGGAGGGAACAAATATCGGCGACAGCATTGCTGTAAATGGCGCGTGCCTTACGGTTGTTGAGATTAATTCCGACAGCTTCGTTGCTGATGTGATGCCCGAGACTGTCTCGCGAACCGGGTTTGCCCGACTCGGAGTAGGTGATAGAGTCAATCTGGAGCGAGCGATGGCTGCAAATGGCAGGTTCGGTGGGCATATAGTGTCAGGCCATATTGATGGAGTCGGTACGGTTGAGTCGCTCGAGGATGACGGAATTGCTGTGTGGGTCAGCATCAAGGCGGCATCGGAGATTCTCAATCTGATAGTTGAGAAGGGTTCGATTGCTATAGACGGTATCAGTTTGACAGTTGCCCACGTAGATAGCGAACGCTTCAAGGTGTCGATTATCCCTCACACGGGAGCAGAAACCACGCTGCTCACAAGACATGCGGGCGACAAGGTCAATCTCGAGAATGACGTAGTAGGCAAGTATGTCGAGAAGTTATTGGGGTTAGGCAATCCAACACTGTACAACTCAGGTACAAGTGACGGAGATGGAGGAAGCCGTTTGACGCTGGAATTTCTGGCAGAGAATGGATTCTGAAAGGAGACATGATGAGCAATAGAAAACGCGAATACGATTCAATAGAAAACGCGATTGCAGATCTGAGAGCAGGCAAGATAATCCTCTGCACGGATGATCCGGATAGAGAGAACGAAGGTGATATGATTTGTGCTGCGGAGTTTGCAACGCAGGAGAATATCAACATGATGGCCAGCCTTGCCAAGGGACTGATCTGCACGCCGATGAGCTCGGAATATGCCAGGAAGCTGAATTTCCCGGCAATGGTGTCGGAGAATACCGATAACCATGAGACTGCATTTACCGTATCTATCGATCATGTGGATACGACTACAGGAATTTCGGCTAAGGAGCGCGGATATACTATGAGAAAGTGTGTTGATCCTGATTCAAAGCCGGAGGACTTTAGGAGACCGGGTCACGTGTTTCCGCTAGTAGCTCGCAGAGGCGGCGTGCTGGTTAGAAACGGTCACACAGAGGCAACTGTTGACCTGCTCAGACTGGCCGGACTTGAGGAGTGCGGCGTGTGCTGCGAGGTTATGGACGGTGACGGTACCATGATGAGGACGCCCAAGCTGTGGGAAATCGCAGAGAAATACGACCTTGCATTCATAACAATCAAGGAGCTTCAGGATTATCTGCGCATCAACGAGTGCCACGTAATCCGCGAAGCAGTTGCTAAGCTGCCGACCGAATACGGTGATTTTACGATGTACGGATACATCAACGACATCACAGGTGAGCATCATGTAGCTCTTGTAAAGGGAGAAGTCGGAGACGGCAAAGATGTGCTGTGCCGAGTGCACTCAGAGTGTCTCACAGGAGATACCTTTGGATCGCTCAGATGCGACTGCGGACTGCAGCTGGAGAAGTCGCTGGAGATGATAGATAAGGAAGGTCGCGGAGTTCTGCTCTACATGAGACAGGAAGGCCGCGGAATCGGACTCATTAACAAGATCAAGGCATATGCACTTCAGGAAGAGGGCTACGATACAGTTGAGGCTAACGTCAAGCTTGGATTTGCACCGGATCTCAGAGAGTACTGGGTAGGGGCTCAGATTCTGCGTGACCTGGGATGCAGGTCGCTCAGACTGATGACCAATAACCCGGATAAGGTGTACGGACTAAGCGATTTTGCGCTCGACATCACCGAGAGAGTGCCGATTGAGATTGCGCCACAGAAGTTCGATTACGTATATCTCAAGACTAAGAAGAGTAAAATGGGACACATTTTCAACGAAATAGAGCTGGATAAGTAGAAAGGAATCGTCATGAACAATATCAATCTATTAGAGGGCAAGGTTGTAGCTAAGGAAGGAATGAAGGTCGGCATCGTTGCTGCTCGTTTCAATGAAATCGTCGTTAGCAAGCTGCTCGGCGGCGCTGTTGATGGACTTGTTCGTCACAACGTCAAAGAGGAGAATATTACAGCTGCCTGGGTACCGGGCGCATTTGAGCTTCCGGCTGTAGCCAAGAAGATGGCCGAGTCCGGCAGGTACGATGCTGTAATTGTACTCGGTGCTGTAATCAGAGGACAGACCTCTCACTACGATCTGGTGTGCAATGAAGTTGCAAAGGGAACCGCTCAGGTGTCGATGCAGACAGGCGTTCCAACTATGTTTGGGGTAATCACAACCGAGAACATTGAGCAGGCAATTGCTCGTGCAGGAAGTAAGGTTGGCAACAAAGGGTACGACTGTGCACTATCTGCAATCGAGATGGTTAATCTGATAAATCAGCTGTAGGAGTTATATGTATGGGAAACAATCAAGCCGGTGAGGAGAACCGGACCGGAATTCCTAAAGATGACACAGCTGTCGGTGGC
This sequence comes from Mogibacterium sp. CM50, assembly GCF_000293155.1. Taxonomy (NCBI): domain Bacteria; kingdom Bacillati; phylum Bacillota; class Clostridia; order Peptostreptococcales; family Anaerovoracaceae; genus Mogibacterium; species Mogibacterium sp. CM50. The sequence continues at coordinate 34,616 of NZ_ALNL01000004.1, forward strand.
AGCAAGGTCGATAGAAGCAAGATAATGCTGGTGTTCGACTATGATGGCACTATTCAGGAAACAATGAAAATATATGCGCCGGCCGTTCTGGATATGGCCAAGAGACTGCGCAATATATACGGATATCGAGTCGAAAATCCCGGCTACGCGCGCATGGAGAGCTGGCTGGGGCTCCGCAACGAAGAGATGTGGGAGGATTTCGCCCCGGCGCTCTCCGCGGACGCCAGGGCGGCCGCGGCGGCGAGGGTCGCCGCCTACATGCGCGCTCTGGTTCGCGAAGGTGTTGACCCCTGGTATTCCGGTACCAGAGAGATACTGGATAAGCTAAAGGCTGAAGGCTATAGGATGATGATTCTCAGCAACTCGGATCACGAGTATGCCGATTTTAATAGAGACAGCTTTGAAACCGATAAGTGGTTCGAGAGATATGTAGATTGTGAATCTTGGGATTGGCAGTCCAAGGCGGATGTGTTAAGCTCAATTATAGCCGACAATCCGGAGATGACATACGTGATGATAGGAGACAGGTTCAACGACCGGGAAGCCGCGGTCAAGAACCGTATCCTGTTTATCGCATGCGACTACGGATATGCACGAGCAGGTGAGCTCGACGAGACAGATGCGCGGGCACACTCGATAGAGGAGCTGCCGGAGATAATTGCAAGATTAACAGATTATTAGGGGGTTAACATGAACATTGTTTGCTTGGACATGGAAGGAGTATTGGTACCGGAGATTTGGATAGCTTTTGCAGAAGAAACCGGAATTCAGGAGCTCAAGAGGACCACTAGAGATGAGCCGGATTACGACAAGCTCATGAACTACAGATTGAATATATTGAGAGAGCATGGACTCGGCCTCAAGGAGATTCAGGCTGTAATCGCCGGAATTGATCCGTTGCCGGGAGCCAAAGAATTCCTGGACGAGCTCCGCGAGACCGTTCAGACAATAATCATCAGCGATACATTTTCGCAGTTCGCACAGCCGCTTATGAAGAAGCTGGACCGGCCAACTCTATTCTGCAACGAATTGATTGTAGGTGAGGATGGCATGATTGACGGCTTTAAGATGCGCTGTGAGAAGTCAAAGCTGACAACCGTCAAGGCCCTGCAGTCTTGCGGTTTCGAGACTATAGCTTCCGGAGACAGCTTCAATGATTTAGGCATGATTCAGGCCGGCAAGGCAGGCTTCCTATTTAGAAGCACTGATGCAATCAAGGCAGAGTATCCGGAGATCCCGGCCTTTGATGAGTTCGACGATCTGCTGGCGGCAATCAAGGCTGCGCTGTAAGTTGAGAGCCTACGGGGCATATGCATGTAAAGCATATGCCCTTAAACATTTAGAGATAGATAAAAAGCACTGCATCGTGAACTGCACCCCGAAAGTTAAATTTTCGGGGTGCAGTTCATCGGCGGTGTTTTTTTAGTGCCATCTTTACTAATTTAAGACATGCAGAATTCGCAATAAAAACAGACGGGATGATAGGAACGATTAATCCAACATTCTTATCCAATGGTCTTGCCTTGCCCTTCCGGAAGCAGTTCAAGATGGATAAGAAGGCAGAAAAGGAGCGCCTGTAGCAGCAGAGCGGCTAGCGTGTTTTGTGTGATAATTTTGCAGAAGATCGTATGAAATTTCCGTGTGTAAACCTTTTTCTGTAAATTAGCCTTCTGCGGTAAATTGGTGGATTTTAGCTCATAATCATATTAGGTGATTACGAGCTTATTTTTTATGCTGTTTTGTCACTTATTTGTTACTAACGCAGACGAAAACGCACGAATACAGACAAAGAAAAATCCCTAAATTCCAACGAATTCAGGGACTTGCCAATCCTGTGAAATTAACGCTTCGAGAACTGGCTTGCTCTTCTGGCCTTCTTGAGCCCGTATTTCTTTCTTTCCTTCATACGAGGGTCTCTCGTTAGAAAGCCGGCGGCCTTAAGTGTTTGTCTGTTAGCCTCAGCATCTACTTCGCAAAGTGCTCTTGAGATACCGTGCCTAAGTGCTCCGGCCTGCCCTGTTGTACCACCACCGTTAACCAGCGCGATTACATCGTACTTACCGGTTGTTCCGGTGATTTCAAAAGGTCTCTTAACCTCGTTCTTCAGGACTTCAAGTCCAAAGTAATCCTCAAGATCCTTCTTGTTTACAACGATTCTTCCTGTTCCAGGGAGTAATCTGACTCTAGCAATTGAAGATTTTCTTCTTCCGGTTGCCTGATACATTTCTTTAGCCATCTTCTAATCCTCCCTTCCTAGAATTTCCACTCTTCAGGATTCTGTGCAGCATGTGGATGCTCAGGTCCTGCGTATACCTTTAGCTTCTTGAACATCTGTCTGCCGAGCTTGCCCTTAGGCATCATACCCTTAACGGCGTGACGGATGATCTCCTCCGGCTTTTTAGCACGAAGCTCTGCGAGAGTTGTTTCCTTGAGACCACCGGGATAACCGCTATGGCTCCTGTAGATCTTCTGATTTTTCTTCTTGCCTGTAACTGCAACCTTCTCAGCGTTTACAACAACTACGTAATCTCCGCAGTCAACGTGAGGTGTGTAGATAGGCTTCTTTTTTCCTCTTAGGATCATTGCAACCTCAGCTGCAAGCTTTCCCAGAGTCTTGTCCTCTGCATCGATAACGTACCATCTGTGGTCGATCTCTGCAGGCTTAGCGATGTAAGACTTCATTTTGTTCCCTTTCTACCTACTCAGATCCAAGGGATCGGTTTCGGCACTGTCTACTGGGATCCGAGGATCTTGTTCGACATACTAAAAATAACTTAGTGTCGGAGCTGCCGGGCGAACCCTGCTCCAATTGCACAATGCGCCCGTAGATTATATTATCCGAAGCGCTTAAAGTCAAGCTTTTAAAGCCTTCATTTCATTCTGCTCTTCCCATTCTTCCTTGAGAATAGCTCGTAATTCCATGTCAAAGTACTCGTGGCTGCGTTTACCCGCAAGCTTGAGTATACCTTCTGTTCTAAATCCGAGCTTCGTATATAGGTGAGAAGCAACGACATCATCCGGGAAATGCGAAACCGTAACGCGGTGAGCCGTAAGCTCCTCGAATGCATGGATAAGCAGTGCTTCCATTGCTTCTGTTCCGTAGCCTTTGCCGCGCACTGATTCGTCTGCCAGGTAGATGATGGCGATATTGAGAGAGTCGTTAATAGGGTCGATATTAGTGATATCAATCTTTCCAAGCGGTTTTTTGGTGCTACTCTCAGCTATGGTTAGCCACTCACGGGTTGGGTCATGGATAACTGTGTGAAACTCGTCAGTGATTGTATCGAGATCGCGTTTGCCGGTAGTACAGAAGTGTTCGATAACGTCTTGACGTGACTCCCATTCTGCAAAGAGATCACAGTCGGCAAAGGATGCTTTTCGAAGTATAATATGTTCAGTCTCTATCACGTTTGATTCCTCCTATTGATAGTATCTAATATTCTTTATTGTAGAAATAAAAGCGTCTGATAGTCTTAATAACTAATTGTTCATTATATCAAAAAATGCACATCAGTAGTGATAACCCGACAAGATTTGATGATTCAAGTTTGTTCACAAGGATAAATGCCCATGCTATAATGTCTATAATCCGGGGGCTCAGGTTATATGAACGACAAGACAAGGAGTAACGTCGCATTCGTCTCGATTATGGGAATATTTCAGGCCACAAGATTGGACTTGAGATGTGATTTTTAGTTATTCTGGAAATACTCGGCTATTCCGGGAATGCTACTGCACAAGCACATAAGCCTGATTGAATGGGGCGGATGTGCCGTCATATCCGCATCTACAATTATTTCAATTATTTCACAGGATCGGTATAAGTGACCTTTTGAGTCGAAATGATTGTCCGGGGGAGCTTGTCTGTGTTCGGAAGGTATATTCTGCTCAAGTGTGCGGTGGGAGGAGCTATGATGAAGCAACAACGCAAAATCCGTAAAACATCAGCTTTATTACTGCTTTAATGTTTGCAGCAATCCTTTGCGCGGGCTGCGGATCACAACATAAGCCCGACGGAACTTCGTCTAATAATGCATTTGAGTTAAAATACGGTAGCTGTGACATGCCATCCGGATGGGCAAAAGATAAAGATGATTCCACATCTGATAAGCCGTTTTTTGTTCCTAAAGGATACGATGGAAATGGGGTACCCGATAATATCTCTATTGAGTACGGCAGGAATCATTATTCCAAAGAGCAGTCTCAAGAGTTCGGGAATTCAATATTGCAACAGCTCGGCATGCAGACGCGGGGATAGACTGTTGGACAAATTACCGCTTCGGGAACAACTACGAAGCATGGTGATACAATGTTAGTATATAAATTTTCCTTGAGTGATAGAACCTGCACTCAATATTATATAGTCGGTGACCGTTCATACGTCATGGTGTATGAGACAAATTTTGACGGTTCATCCGATTGTGACGAAGCAGCCAAGCAAATAGCCGATACTTTTAAATGGAAATAGCGCAAAGTGCGGTGTTTCGGGGCTAAAGCTTGATGTAATGAAAGAAGTATTGAATGTCGTCTGCAAAGATGAAAGATGAATGAGAGGACACATATTTATGGGAAATAACTCAAACATTATAATCCGTGAAGCGCACCGTCCCGATATCCCGGAGATAGGTCGCATCATGTCGGACAATTACCACGATACGTATGCCGACATACTGGACAGGAGATATATGGCATCGGTAAATCCTGACAGCTGCGCAGCCAGGATGGATGCCTATTATCTGGCTCCGGGTAATGAGCTGCTGGTTGCGTGTTGCTCGGAACAAATCAAGGGCTTCGTAGCCGGTACTCCATCTCCGGATGTTCTCGGTGCCTTCTGGCTCGAGATGCTTCACGTAGAAGCGGAGTATCGAGATATGGGTTGCGGTCGTAAGCTTTTATTTGCAATGGGTAAACGAGCTGCGCAGACGGGTTATTCTCAAATGGTCATAGATGTATTCGCAGGCAATTCCAAGGCGGAGGAGATATACAGGCACTACGGGGCGAGATTTATCGAGGGCTACTATCAGGACGTAGAGGGTTTCGGTGTGTTGTCATCTCTGTTTAGTTGGGATGATTTATCTGTGTTTGATAGATAGGGTGGACGCATTGAGCTTTGTGGTTAAAATAGTGACTTCGCAACACTTTATAAGCAGCATCATAATCATCGCATTCGGCATAATTGCGACGGTTATTATTGAGCACGGGTATAGAATATATCTCAAGAAGACAAACAACACCGTGCAGATGAACGCAATTGTACGTTCGACGTTCAGACTGATCAAGACAACCGCATGGCTGATTGCGCTGCTTGCTGTACTCGAAGTTAACAACATACGCATAACATCGATTATCGCCGGTGTTGGTGTTGCCGGCGCTGTCTTCGGTATGGCAATGCAGGATGTGTTCAAGGACGTCCTCATGGGTATGCATATCATCAATGATAAGTCCTTCAAGGTCGGAGATGTCATCAAAATTGACGGAGATGAGGGTATCGTTACACTGTTCACGCTTCAGACGACGCAATACACCAGTATAAATACAGGTGACCACGTTACAATATGCAACCGCAACATCAGCAAGGTCGCCGTGTCGAGCGGTATCTACGATATCAACATCGGGCTCAGGTATGACGAGGACCCGGACCATGTCAAGGAAGTGTTCACCGGCTGTGCCAAGAAAATTAAAGCTATCAAAGGTATTAGGAACGCAGAATACCTGGCTGTTCAGAATTTTGAAGCATCGTCTGTTATCTATAGGATCAGGTATTGGTGCAAGCCTAAAGATAAATGGGTGATGAGAAGAGCAGCGATGGGTGTGCTTCAGAAGTGCATCATTGAGTCGGGCCTCGAGATTCCATATAACCAGCTGGATGTGCATGTGGTTGATTCTCAGGGTAATTAAAATTTTATATGCTTCTAATGCACAGCGGATTTGATTTTTCAACTGAAGAAATATGTCTTAAATATTAAAATCAGCGGTCTCCTGTAAGCCGTTTTTAATTTATTGGCAATTTGAAAATATAAACTTCTCTATTGCCAATCTTGTTGTCAACCCCCATTCCGTATAAAAAACAGGTGATTTTATATAAGCGTTAAATACGATACAATTTATCCTATACTTGCAGATGCTTTCATAAATAATAGTGAACTAAAATGGAGTTCCGCTTATGAATCCGAACAAAGAGACCATAAACAGAAAATATTTGATGCCGTTTGTAAACTCTTGCTTTGAGAAAGGTGATGCACATTCGGCAATTGAGGCTATGACGGATTGCAAAATGCGGAAAATTGCATGGGCTGAGTATTATTACTTTACGGGTCATACAGAAGGGGCATCTGAACGGGCCGAAAAGCTCTTGGAAGAACCTGACTTTGCAGCAAGATTCTCCGGGTATATGATATACGGCTTTGCTAACCTCACTCTGGGACGCGTGCAGGAAACACAGAGGATGCTTGCGTATGTGGATAATACTTTTGCGGAGGATACGGATGCTTGCGATGATACGTGTAGGGCAATGTTGTCCTTTGCTTCGTTCCTATACAGAACTCTCCTTCATATTGAGCGAGAAGAAGAGTGTTCTCTTATCAATCGCTTAAAATATTTGCCTAACGGCCTTCAACCGTTTGGAAGCTATGTTATTGCGTACAGCATGTATCTCAAAGGTGAATATTGCGAGTCAATCGGGTTTATAAAGGGTGTTATGGCCTTGAAGGAACAGATTTATCCTGTTCCTTCAATATATCTCAATATTGTTATGGCAATGAACTATATGGCTTTAAGAAAGGTTGAATATGCAGAGAAATATTTTATGAAGGCATGGGAAACGGCTTCTGCAGATAGTCTTCTTGAAGCGTTTGGAGAGCATCACGGTTCTCTTGGAGGGCTCGTGGAAAAGTGCTTGAAAAATGAGTATAAAAGTGATTTTAATCAAATTGTCGATATTGTTTATCAATTCAGTACAGGATGGAGAAAGATTTATAAGGGAGTTCTGGGCGTAGAAGTCGCAGACATACTCTCTACCACAGAATTTTCAGTTGCTATGTTGGCAAGTAGCGGTTGGAAGAACAAAGAGATTGCCGGACATATGGGAATCTCTGCGAATACGGTTAAATCACATCTGGATTGTGTCTATCAGAAGCTTAATATATCCGGAAGAAAAGAACTTAAACAGTATATGCAAAGTAATTTACAAGGGAAATCTGCAGATGTGAAAATTTAGCAAGGTAAGCAATAATAGAATCTGCGAATCTTAAATTAAACTGTAATTAAAGGCAAAAAAATATGAAAAAAATCTTGATAATTTTGTTGATGTTGATTTTTACATTAACCTGGTGTTCGTGTGGGATGAATGAAAAGAAGACAGAAGTATATAAATACTCTGATGAAAATGTATCTATGGAATTGTCCGTATTTGCCGAGAATGATGACGTATATAAGATCGAACAGGTTTCGGAATTGAACATAAAAGGATACTCAGACCGGGAAGTCAAAGAAGTTGAATATAGAATAAAGGAAATGGAGAAAACATATAAAGCTATTGACGACATGGAGTATTCAACAAAGAAAGGGAAAAATAAAATTACTGAAAGCATCTCAATCCCGGTCAATGAAAAAACAATGGAAAAGATAAAGAAAGAAAAACTGATTCCGGTCGAGACACAGGAGGATAAAAGTATTTCGTTGAAGAAATTCACTAAATCGCTTGAGAACAATGGATGGAAATTGAAAAAATAAATTCCCGCAGATGTCATCTCGATGAGCGGGTATATAAACGTGTATATAATTATCGCTCGGTATAAAGAGCGTTTATATATAAATATATTTTAGAGAAACAAATTCTAAAATTGTATAGGAAGAAGCTTGTAAATTGTTAGTAGAGGTACGGAAAATGAAGAAAGACAAGAGAAGAGGCAATTCCATACTGGCGTTGATTATGAGTTTTGCTGTAATAATCTCCGGTTTTGGTACTCCGGGGATTAGCCTTGCCTTTGCTGCCGGAGATGAAAGTGCGCCTGCAGCAGAGAAAACGGCTGAAACTCGTGCACCTGAGAAAGTTCAGGTAGAAGCATCAAATGAAAAGACGGTTAACGCTGAGGAAAAAGAAGAATGGTTAAAGTCACCTAACCCGGACCATTTAAAGTCTCCTGAAAAAGCTAACCCATCCCCCGATGTTTCGGGCGGAAAAGCCGATCAATATCTCGGTGCAAATGGCAAAAAAATGATGCTCAGATCTGCATCAGGAACCGGATTACGCGGACCTGCACAAGGTGCGGTGGCGTTGACAAAAAAGGCGGAACCTGTACCGGGGAAGCTTAATACCTTCAAGGTGACGCTTCGCATGGAGGCGACAGATAAAGAACAGAAGAATGATATCGTCATGGTTGTCGATACATCCGGCAGTATGAATGACAACGGACGAATGAGAGAAGCTAAAAAAGCGGCGAAGCAGTTCGTAAATAAACTTCTTGACGAAAACCATCCTAATACGAGAATTGCACTTGTAACATTTGAAACCAATGTGCATGTAAAGAAAAATTTTACAAATTACGCTAATAAGCAGCAGCTTCTAAATGCTATAGATGATCTTAGGGCCGGAGGAGGTACCTTTACACAAGGCGGTATAAAGGCGGCTTCCGATTTGTTGAATAATTCGCAGGCAGACTTTAAGAACATAGTCTTGCTGTCTGATGGTGTGCCTACGTTCAATTATGCGCTGCATAATCCGGATAATTACCTGGTAAATGGCGGACCCGGAAGTCACGCCTATGAGAAACAGACGAGTGCGAATGTTCCAAGACCTGCGTTTAATTATTCAGAAACCACAGGTGCGGGAAACAGCATGTGGCACCGTTACGATAAAGTTTGGATAAATGGTCATCGCGAGTACCACTATTACAACAGCGGAAACTGTGCCATAGCTGAAGCAGGGTTTGCGAAACAGAACGCAAAGTTATATACGGTTGCAGTAAATGCAGGAAATACGGGAAATGATGTGCTTGAGAAGATGGCCAGTCCGGGGTGTTCATACAGCACTGAGGATCCGGCGGCCTTGAGCGGCATTTTCGATAGTATTGCAGCCAGTATTGCAGCTGCAATGAAGGATGCTAATGTTTCCGATCCTATGGGTGCAGGCTTTGAGGTTAAGGGCGGAACTGCCTCGAATATTCATGTTACACAGGGAACTGCTACACTTAACAACAACACGATCAATTGGAATGTGGGAACTCTTACGACATCGGTTTCACCCGGTTCGATGACGCGTTATGCAGAGATGACGTACGAGGTTGTTATTAATGACAGCATCTTGGATGTGGTATCACCTTCAGATGGAAATTATAATACCAATGCAGGAGCATCGGTTCATTATACGGATATAGACGGTGTTCAACAGACCAAGGCTTTCCCTGAACCGAAAGCAAAACCGTTAATCGTGGAGCTGCACAAAAGGCTGCTCGATTTTAAAGGCAGAGAGATTCCCGCCGCTTATGCAAACGGGCGTGAGTTTAATTTCAACATGAAGCTTAAAGAGGACTCCGGCTTCAATCAGAATTATCTCGTTCCCGGAAACAAAAGCAAGGTAATGGTTGACCTGCGTGTCGATAAAACATATCAGCTTAAAGAGAATGTTGTTTCCGGCAGCCCGGCAAGCAGTCTTTCCGATTATAATTCTGAAATACAATGGAAAACATGGGACGGAACTCAGAGCGCAGCACCTGTTACAGGAACATCACTGGATAGCTTTGTTGTACCTAGAGGCGGCAGTGACAATAATCCTCTGAACACAAAGATAACTGTTACCAATAAAGAAAAAAAGCTTGGAAAGCTGAAGCTGAAGAAGACCTTCAACCCTGATTCTGCAAATGGCAGAGGTATTTATGGGCCGAGGAGTGCGTTGTATCGTTCGGCTCCGAAGTATGCAATTACCGTTGTAGGTACTAATCCTTATGGCGGAAATGATGAAGTTTACAGGGCGGTTCATGAATTGTCTGCAGGGGAAGAAAGGACAATAGATAACCTTCCTTATGGTCACTATACTGTTTCAGAGCCGGGTCATGAACCTGCACCGACTTTTGTTGACAGCGACGGTACAAACGACGGCAAGGTAGACCTGTTGATAGATCGAAAGGAAGCTTCGGTGGAGGTAATAAACAGACCGAAAGGTGACGACTATAAGACCGAAGTAACAGCAAGCAAGACTTGGGTGAACGGCCCCGAAGCTGATCACACAGCTCCGAGCTTTGAATTATATGCTGACGGCGTTAAGAAAACTGATGTTACACCGACAGTGACACCGACAAACGGAACGGCAAATAAATTCACATATAAGTGGACAAATTTGCAGAAATATAATACCTCCGGCAGTGAAATAAAATACACTGTTAAGGAGGCCGGCGTAACAGTAGATAATAAAGTAACTGTGAATGGGCATACGTATGCAGTAACGCAGGAAGGCAATGCGATTACCAATACATATGAGATTCCAAGCAACGGTGAAGTAAGCGTAAATAAGGTATG
>NZ_ALNL01000005.1:0-5806 GCF_000293155.1 Mogibacterium sp. CM50
GATAGAATAGCGATAGGTAAGGTTTTGATATTATCTCTACCTTTTCCCCCGCTCCACACCGTACGTGCAAGTTTCCTCGCATACGGCGTTCCATCAAAATAACTTACTTTCCTCCATCGGATTTCAACAGACATATACTCTCGCAAGTATATACTGCTTACAAATTTCACTTTATTTTTGTGCTTGTTTCAATTTTTCTCTAAATTTTTCGATTTTCTTTACTACTTTTGTGTCTAAACTTTCAGGTATTTCACTTCCGTGTATCATCAAATGACAACTTCTGCACACCCATGCTAAGTTATTTACCTTGTTTATCTTATCAATCGGCAACTTATTATCTACATGGTGGCAATTAGCTGTAGGATTCTCATAAAGTGGTATTTTACAACATCTGCATTTCCCTTTATCTCTATTGAAAGCATACTCACGATTCATGAAGTACTCAAAATTCATTTTATTTTCCGCATAGACTGCCATACGTAAATCATCACTCGTATTGATAGACGGTCTGTCCTTAGGAAGCGGTTTATTTTTATTTCGGTAATTTACATAAATCTTTCTGCCCTCTGGAGTGTAAGGTGTCATCTTCTGATTAAATGGTTTAGCTTCATATCGAACATGAGTAATGAATGCCATTGTAATTCCTATCCACATATCCTCGTAAGGTATGGCAAAAGTCTTACTGATATAGCCCTCGTGCCTATGTGGTAGATTGGCTAAATCCTTTAGGGGAATTTGCCATTCATTATATTTGTCGGTATACATTCTTTTCCAAGTAGATAACGCACTATTGTTTACTCTTCGGTCTATCACATGGAACGCATGGGAGCTTATCCCAATTTTTATATATTCAGCAATTCCCATAATGACCGAATTTATATATTGTATCTGTGCGATTCTGTTGTTTACTGCCGAGTAGTTCCTTATATCTCTGATTTCTTTACAAAGGTTTTGTATCTTTTTACTTAACCTTTTCATATCAGGATACGGCTTACCAACAAAATGTTCTTTTATTTCTTTATCAGCAGGTGTTCTTCTTGGTTTTTCAGCTTTTATTACAAATCCTAAGAAATGTATTCCATCTATTCTCATGTCGGTTACTTTTGTTTTCTCCTCTGACAATTCGAGTTTCAGCTTGTACTTGAAATACCTGCTTAATTCTCGTTTCAGTCTTTCCGCTTCTTTCTTAGATGATGTCAAAATCACCCAATCATCAGCATATCTGAAATTGTACTTTGGAGTTATCCCTGACCATTTTAATCTTCTTGAGTCATTGCATTTGTATTTACACTTTCTATGTGGTTCATAATATTTTCTTCCTACATACCAGTCAAAATCATTAAGATAAACATTTGCCAGTAACGGTGATAATATTCCACCTTGCGGTGTTCCTTTATCATCGTTCTTTAACATATCATACTCAATGTATCCGACCGATAGCATAGCCTTGATGATTTGAATTACACGTTTGTCATGAACTCCTATATCCCATAGCTTTCCTAACAATATTCTATGATTTATGTTGTCAAAACAGCCTTTTATATCGCCCTCTAATGCCCAGACTGGTTGGTCTTTAGACTTATAGCTTGCATTGATTACATTGACAATACCCCTAATTGCGTGTTTTTGTGAGCGATATGGTCTGAACCCATAACTATGCGGATAAAATCTTGCTTCGCATATTGGTTCAATAATTATCCTTATACACTCCTGTACAATCCTGTCTAAGATTGTCGGTATCCCAAGAGGTCGCTTTTTACCATTCCCTTTGTCTATATATACTCGTTTAGCAGGTTTTGGTTTGTAATCACATATTGATTTCTTGACCAAATATATTACTTCGTCCTTTGGCATTTGCAGGTACTTATCCATTTTTATTTTATCTACTCCGGTAGTTTTACTACCTTTGTTGGATTTTATATTATGGATTGCCGTTACAATAACAACTTCATCTGTTATTGCCTCTAAAAGCCCTGTAAATACATTTCCTGTTTTTGATTTTTCGTAAAGTAAATCCAGTAATTTCTTTAAATCTGTTTCATTTGAAAATTTGACGTTTATATGCACAGGCTATCACCTCGCAGTTCGTCACCCATTATTTCAGGGAGTTTTACTAATTTTAGTTATTTTCTTTTCGTGAAATCTGTAAATTATTCTGACTAGTCCCCTTTGCCTTGAGTATTTCAACTCATGTAGTTGGCTTTCCCAACCTCAGACTACTATGGGACTGCTGACTTCCTGTATTTTTCATCACTCTGTACAGCTCCAAATACAGGCTCTCAAACGTTCCTAAATCTCTATCCTTGTGTAGATTTAACTACTTGAAAACCTTAGGTTTCCACCTTACACCGTAGGGACAAGCATATCTTGAATTACAGTTAAATATGCTCTGTATGATATTTCATTCATACAGGAATGTATCGAAAAACCAGCAATACACTCTTCCCTAATCTTTCACCCTTTCGGGTGCCGCTACTCTTACGATGCTGCATGGATTTCTTTAACGTAACCATAGTTTTCGGAAGACCGCACTATTTATCCCATATTCATTTTCATGAACTTAGGTATTCAAGTTACGACTTTATCACGCTTTATACATGAAATGTTGTACAGACATTTCTGCATAGTGAAGTATCATCTCGCACACCATTTCCGGCTTTGATATGCCATCATCAATGTTAATTCAGTGTGGCAAGGGCAATTCTCCCTTGATTTTGAGATTTAAGTTCTGACAGTTCATTCTTATTTCTAAGTGATTTCTGTCGGTTGATTTCGGTAGTTTAATCACTCCTTCCTTATTCAACAACGTTTCGCACGATTTTTGTAATTGTGTGCTTCGTCGATAAAGAGCTTATCAACGCCTAATTCCTCAAAGGTAATGACATCGTCTTTCTTAAAATCATCATTTAATTTTTCAAGCCTTGTTTCCAGTTTTTTCTTGGTCTTTTCAAGCTGCTTTACCGTAAAGTTCTGATTTCTATCATGCTTATATTCCTCAACATAGTTGATGATTTCATCAATCTGATCCTGAATGTGTTTTTCCTGATATTCTTTACTCATCGGAATTTTTTCAAACTGCGTATGCCCGATTACAACCGCATCATATTCGCCAGTAGCAATTCTTCCTATGAACCTTTTTCTGTTTTTCGGCTCAAAGTCTTTCTTATCTGCCACCATAATATTAGCTGACGGATAAAGCTGCATAAACTCTCTGCCAATTTGACCTGTCAGGTGATTCGGTACAACAAATAAAGACTTGGAACACATCCCAAGCCTTTTAGATTCCATTGCGGAAGCCACCATTTCAAAGGTCTTTCCGCTACCAACCACATGGGCAAGAAGCGTATTTCCTCCGTAAAGGCTTCTTGCAATAGCATTTTTCTGATGAGGTCTAAGCTCTATTTTAGTATTCATCCCCTCAAAAGACAGGTTGCTTCCGTCATATTCACGATTCCTGATAGAGTTAAAACGCTCATTATACAGTTTTACAAGTCTGCTTCTTCTTTCCTGATCATTAAATATCCAGTTCTTAAATTCTTCCTTTAGAAGTTCTTCTTTCTGCCCTGCAAGAAGCGTTTCTTTTTTGTTTAGCACAGAAGTTTTGGAGCCGTCAGGATTTACAATTTGGTCAAATACTTTCGTTTCTTTAAGGTTTAATGCATCTTCAATCAGCTTATAGGCACTTACTCTACTTGTACCGTAGGTCATTTCAGCAAGGTCATTTCCTCTGTCTTTGCTTTTTCCTTCAATATTCCATTCGCTTGTAAGATTTGAAAACTTAACCTTAATATCCCATCTTGCCCAGCCCGGAGTTTTCAGTGTTTCAAAGATGAATTTTTCAATTTCTTTTATCGGTATCCATGTTGCACCAAGTCTTACATTGATTTCACTTGCTTCAAGCTCTTTTGGAAGAACTTTTGTAAGCTCTGCCTTTTGGTATTCCAAACGGTTCATCTCATAGCTTATCAGCTCTTTTTCTTTGCCATCTTCCGCATAGCCAAGATGAGGTAACTCTCTTTCCGTTTGCCTTAACTTTGCAAGGTAACTGTCAACAATCGCAATCTTATCTCTGATGTTTCCTGATAGGTACTCGTCTTTTGTTACATAGCCATATTTATATGAATTACTGCCATTTGCACAGGCAAAAGGTAAATCCCCATCCTCCAAGTTAAAGGATAATGGTCTGTAAAAGTTTTGTTCTTCTATGATGTTTAGGTATATTTCTCCCCTTAATTCTTCTATCAGAGTCGGTCTGTCTTTTCCTGTAAGACTTCCCATATACTCAAAGTCTACATAACCTTTTTCAGACATAGATAACACAAGAGCTTCAAGGGAAGTATCTACATGGTCGATTGTCTTTGCCTTTGTGATGGTTCTCTTACTGAAAATATCGCCCTTTGCTTTAAAATTTTCTTCCTCATCAAGGATTTCTATGGAGGAAACAAGTGGAAAATTACTATCTTCTTTTAAGATTCTGGTATTACTTAGGTTATTGACATACCCATGCTTTTTAGAAAAACTGTCATAGACTTCATTGAGCTTTTCTTGAGCTTTCTTTACCTCATAATCGGAAAAATCTTCCTTTTGCTTGTAGATTACATCTTTTAGAGCATCATTTAACTCAAGGTAATCCTTAATCTTTTCCTTATTTTTCTCCGTTACTTCTTTCTTTACGAAAAGTGAGTTTTCTCTGTAATAAACCTCATCATCAATAATGGTATATGAAAAGTTCTTGACATCATCCGTTGCAGGTATTGTACTGATTTCATCATCAAGTAGCTCTATTTCTTCATACTTTGCCTCTTTAGAGATTTCTTCGCTTGCTTTTGTGAGTAATTCCTTTAAGTCAGCATTTTCTTTTGGAAGGCAAGCAAGTGTGTTTCCAAATCTTCCTGAAACTTCACGCATTGTGCCGAGTACCTGTTCAGGATGATCTACAAAATATTTATTATAGGTAAGACCATTTTCATCTTCAGCAAGATGAATCCAGTCCTCATCTCTTTCTCTGATACTGTCCCTTTTCTTTAGGAATATAATATCTGAGGTTACTTTTGTTCCGGCTACGCCCTTAAAGGTATCATTTGGAAGTCTGATTGCCCCTAAAAACTCTGCTCTTGCTGCAAGATAGCGTCTTACACTTTCGTCCTTTTTATCCATTGTTCCACTTGATGTGATAAAGGCGATAATACCGCCGTTTCTGACTTTATCAATGGATTTCGCAAAGAAATAATCATGGATCAAGAAGTTATTTTTGTTATACTCTCTGTCATTTACCTTATACTCGCCAAACGGCACATTTCCAATCACAGCATCGAAGAAGTTATTGGAAAAGCTCGTTTCTTCAAACCCTTTAATCTGTATGTCGCTTTCAGGGTATAAGAGTTTTCCTATGCGACCGCTTACCGAGTCAAGCTCCACACCATAAAACTTCAACTTTTTCATTTCATCAGGAAGATTTCCGATAAAGTTTCCTATTCCCATACTTGGCTCAAGGATATTTCCACTCTTAAATCCCATATCAGAAAGCGTCCTATACACTCCGTCAATAACGGTTTTCGGTGTGTAAAAGGCTGTTAAGGTTGACTCCCTTGCAGCTTCATATTCGACTTGAGTTAGGTTTTCCTTTAAGAAGTTTCTTGCAACTTCCCATTGACCCTTTTTACTTTCATCAAATATATCAGCAAGTCCGCCCCAACCGACATACTTTGAAAGGACTTCCTGAGCATTAATATCTAAATCTCTCTCACCTCTTTCAATTCGATTTAACATAGAGATTGCTTCAAAATTATTGTTTAATCTCTCACTT
>NZ_ALNL01000006.1:0-33328 GCF_000293155.1 Mogibacterium sp. CM50
AACATTGTTGAGGCAGAGCTATGCCCTGACCATATACATATGCTTGTAGAAATACCGCCAAAGTATTCTGTGTCGCAAATAGTCGGATATTTGAAAGGAAAAAGTTCTCTTATGATATTCGATAAATTTGCAAATTTAAAATACAGGTATGGGAATAGACACTTTCGGTGCCGAGGGTACTATGTTGATACAGTAGGGAAAAACGAAAAGAAAATAGCTGAATACATACGTACACAACTTCAAGACGACATAGTAGATGATCAAATGACGCTGAAAGAGTATATTGATCCATTCACAGGAGAAAAGATGAAGTAGTCCTTTAGGACTTGTAGGAAAATACGTGCGGTTGGCGAATCTATTCAACGCATCTTAAGATGCAGCAGGTAAAAGGCCCTTATAGGGCCAAAACAAACCACCGGCTGAGCCGTTGGTCGTGATTATAGGTCTATAACCGGTACATCATGTATCAATAGCATATAAAATATGCATATAATCTTAAATGCTTACTATAGAAGACATATCGCTCCCGGCAAATGTACGTAAAAGCATCATATGAGACCTGTCAGTCCTGATCATAGACTCCGTTAGATTATTTTGACTTCATGATGTCCAGAATAGTTTCTTCGGTCTTAACCATCCCGGGAGATGCGATAAGACCCATGTTTCGCATCGTATCCTCAGGAGTTGCTCCGTTGATTCCGTGCATGTTTTCAATGCAGATTCCGGATATGGCAAAATCCTTGGAACGGAAAGCCGTGTCCACAGCGGATATACCCTTCATGACGCAGCCGTGGTTGCCGCCGTCACAAATCATGCCGGTGATACTGCTGGCCATGTTGTTAAGACATCTGTGCATATCATCTACATTTCCGCCATCTAGATAAACCAGTGCGCACGCCATGCCGCTTCCGGCAGCAATTGCGCAGCCGCAAAACGCAGAAAGCCTTCCCGAATATTCCTTTATATATGTGCAGATGAGATAACTCAGCGCGGTTGCTCGGAGAAGCTTCTCCTCATCTATATTATGGATTTTGCAGTAACCATAGAGAGGGAGCGTGGCTATTATGCCGTGCGCTCCTGAACCGGTGATGCTCATCGCAGGGGCGTCGAGACCGAGGACTCTGGCTTCGATTGCGGCGTTGCAGAGTAGACTGGCGGTATCTACATCATTGTCGCTGATTACCTTGTTGCCATTTTTCTTGAAGAGCGATCCGGCAAACGTGGTTCGGTCACTAGCCATAGCGGTATCAAAAAGCGCGAGGTTAACAGCATAGGCTTCTCTTATAAATGCTATATCGTCGTATGAAACGGTTTCGATCAGCTCGACAAAGTCGCTAAGCGTGTATTTGTGAATAATCGGCACTGCGAGCGGATCATCGCGTGTCTCATCGTTATGCTCATTTCCCATGACAACCTTGCCATTATGCTTGATGCAGCTGATATTGGTATGGCTGTCCCGGATGATGACCGTAGCAGACTCATCACCGCAGTATACCATTGCCTCAATGTGTATGCGGCTGCTGATCTCTGAAACCTCGGCAGTAATCGCTCCGGATTTAATCATGGTCTCGGCAGCTGTATTGTCTTCCGGTGTGACGGTAGATAGACATTCCAATCCCAGCTCCGGGTTGGCAGCAATCGCACCGAGAGCGGCAGCATAGAGATTGCCGAGGTGAGTGCTGTTCGGGATTCCGCAGGTAAATGCGTTCTTGTATATTCCGCTGTTTAAACGAAGCTCAACTCGTTCTGCCCTACCGGAGAGATAAGAACAGGCTGTTGACACCGCATAGGCAATAGCACCGGGTTCAGTGACACCGAGGGCGGGTTTCATATCAGAGCTGAGTAGTTCAATAAGTTCATGCATGTCGGACTCCTTTCTACTATAGCTAAATGATATCACAAGTGCCGGTATAATAACGGCTTGCGTTTGAAGTCTGTTTGTGTTAACCTGATTAAGCACGATTTGAATATAAATGCATTTAGTCGCATGTGGAGGATTGACCGAGTGGCTAAGGAGCCTGATTGGAAATCAGGTAAGGCGTAACAGCCCCGTGGGTTCGAGTCCCATGTCCTCCGCCATAAAAAGTCTTGGAATTTCAACGGTTCCGGGACTTTTTATTTTTGTTTTTGATAAAAATTGCCACAAGATTGCCATTGAATTATGGATTGAAATACGGCAAAAATATTATGGGATACTATTAATCTGATAGTATTTATAATGATGGCCGTAGTGTTACGACACATATATAAGGATGTATTGTGTGGCGGCATTAAAGGTGTTTCAAAATGGTATATCTTAAAAAATGTTTTAATGTGGTTTGTTGTTATCGAATCAATATCGATATTTTCAAGCCTGTTAATTAATACTTATTATGCGGGTGCGATTAAGTCAAGAAACGAGATTGAAGTTGAGGGAATGTTGCTGAATCAAGGAATAGTAGCATGTGCAACTCTGGTGGTAGCTATATGTTTGTGTCCTATAGTTGAAGAAATCATTTATCGTGTCATAATACAAAAAATGCTGGATGAAAAGACAAAAACAGTAGCATGGTGGATATCTCCATGCTTAACTGGTATTTTGTTTGGTATAACACATGTCGGATTAAGTGTTGCAATGATTCCATATTTTATTCTGGGTACCGGTATAGGAATCGTATATAAGAAAACGGAGAATATTGTTATCGCTATTACGATACATTCACTGAATAATTTATTTGCATCAATATTTGTGCTCCTACATAATTTCACTTGATGTAATGAAATAGATTATTTTTTTGTAGTAAGATTCAGAATTTTGACGGATGATTTACATACGAATAAAATAGTATCTAAAAAATGGTGCACTGCTATTTTTTGAGTCTTTCTACTAATTACCAAAAATATTTTACAAATGACCATAGAACAGTGCCATGCTTTAGAATCTAATTACAAAAAGTGAGGATACGTATAAAAAGAAGACAACCTGAATATTGATATTGCTGTTTGACGTAACCTTTATTTGAAGAAGCATATCGCATTCAGTTCTGAGTCGTGTACCTGCATAATCTGATTCGGGTATTGGCCATATCTAAATATCGGGCGAAATATTCCTAACTCCATATTTCGCACATGCAAAAAAGTCTGGTTCTTAGAATCAGGCCTTTTTGCATGTGATGAACAAATCAGGGTAGAGTATTGAATTATTATATAACTTACACCCCAAGCTTCATCCTTATCAGCCCTAATATAAGCAGGTGAACAGGGTAGAACAGGTAGTTAACCGGCTTGCTCTGTCTGCCTCTCTTGCCGTTGTATGTGAGCACCAAACCGAATCCCAGTAGTGCCCACGGCTCCTTGTACATCGATGCAAAGTTAAAAGGAATCGATAGCAACTCACGTTCATGGAAGATGTAGAAGAAGTAGCCGACCAGTATTGCGTGATGCTCATAATCGAGGCTCAGATTCATAGCTATCAGACACGAAACAGCGACGATTGTAAACGACACGAGGAACCATGCGGGTAATGGCAGAGATTCCATCTTGACCTTTAGTGTATCAATGACCCATATGGTGATTAGCACGAGTCCGAGTGTGAACATGATATTATTCCAGTTTATGTTAAAGTATTCGGAAGTCGTAAACATATCGAACGGCACTTCCGAAATCACTCCAAATATCAGTAATGTAGCGAGGTAACGCCATTTATTCCTAGTTTTGAAATACCCTTCTACAAGAAGAAACACGAAGATAGGGAAGGCAATTCTACCTAGTATGTCAAATAGGTTGCTTACAGTGTTAAGAGCACCGCCCTTGAGATAAGGGTAGATAAGCGCCTTATTAATGTGGTCGATCAGCATAGACAGGAACGCTATGTATTTTAGCTGTGCACCTGACAGGACCTTGAGCTTTTTTATTGCAGGATTGTTCATGGTGTACTCTCCAATTTTTAAATTAATGTGCTTGGCATTTCCTGTAATATAGCATCTTACGAGGTGCTTGCATAGATGGATTGAGCTCAATTAATAAATGCTTAATAAGTACGATATCAACGACCATATGTCTATGGTTCTAACTTTTTTCGCCATATGAGATACAAAAATCTCTTCTCACCAATATCCCCGAGAGAAAGGTGTACGCTAAAGTAAAATTCCATATTGAAAAAATTAATAATTGGTGTAAAAACTGTCAAATACATATTCTGAAAATTGCAAGAAATGTAAAGTTGATGTAAACTTTACATTTATCAGCTGGCAAGCTAATGGTTATTGATAGTGATCTGCTATAGATTCAGTATATAGAGATGACTTTCATAGATTGGATAACAGTAAAATGACGGACGAGGAGGTTATATATGGAACTTATCAAAGATTTGCCGGAGATATTCGAGAGCTTTTCTGAACAGAGAAGGAATTCTTTTCTAACCGTAAAGGAAATAAAGGAGTCCGGAACACCTGTTGTCGGTGCGTACTGCACATACTTCCCACAGGAGATCGCGATGGCGGCAGGCGCTGCTCCTATCGGACTATGCTCAATGTCTGATGAACCTATCTCAGAGGCGGAGAAGGATTTGCCGGCAAACCTGTGTCCCCTAATCAAGTCGAGCTATGGATTTGCAAAATCCGATAAGTGTCCTTATTTCCACTTTTCCGATGTGGTTGTGGGTGAGACGACTTGCGATGGTAAGAAGAAGATGTATGAGCTAATGGCTGACTTCAAAGAGCTATATCTGATGAAGCTGCCCAATAGCCAGGATGAAGAGGGCAGAAAGCTGTGGCGATCAGAGGTGGTCAAGATTATCAATTACTTAAGCGACAGATTTGGAACTGAGATAACAGAGGAGAAGCTTCGAGCTGCAGTTAACCTTAAGAATCGAGAGAGGGAAGCACAGAGAAAGCTTTCAGAGGTTATGATGCATGATCCGGCCCCGATCACAGGACTTGATCTGTTCAATACAGTGTATGGCAGCACTTTCAATTTCGACAAGGATGAGCTTGTGGAATCGCTCATCAGTCTAGCTGATAGAATTGAGGATGAGTATACAAAGGGCAACATGTTGGATAAGCGTGCGCGCATCTTGATTACCGGCTGCCCGATGGGAAGCGGCACACTCAAGGTGGTTAAGGCTATCGAAGATAATGGGGGAGTTGTCGTATGTTATGAGAACTGTTCGGGCTACAAGAACTTTGATGAGCTTGTTGATGAGGATGGCGACGATATCATCAGTGGGATTGCAGATAGATATCTAAATATCGGATGCTCGGTAATGACTCCAAATGGCAGCAGATATAAGCTCCTTGACAAGTTAATCGATCAGTATAATGTGGATGGTGTAATAGACATGTCACTAACGGCCTGTCTGACCTATAACATCGAATCAAAGTCAATCGAAAAGTTTGTGACGGAAAAGAAAGGAGTCCCATATCTAAGTGTTGAGACTGATTACTCTCAGGCAGATGTAGGACAGCTCAACACTAGAATTACAGCATTTCTCGAGATGCTATAAAGGAATATAAAGTGCATGAGCAATCAGAGCAATAAAAAACGAAAAACAATATTTCTGATAATAATTGCAGGTGTAATTTTGTTCGCAGCCGCTTTTTCTTTGCGGTCACTTACCGTTCATAATCGCGAAACTTCGGGGGATGGAAAGCATTTGAAAGGCTATAACAGCAAGAGTATATATGTGTACAATCTCACGGATGACAAGGTTCAAGTAGATATCAATGGGGATGAACGACTGCCCGTCGCTTCTCTCACCAAGCTGATGACCTGCCGAAAAGCCCTGGAGATTATGAGAGCAAAGAGCATAAGACTATCTGATCAATGCAGTGTGACGAGCTCAGCTTATAAGTTAGTCAAGAAGCAGCATGAATTCATGATCGGATACGAAGTTGGGGAGCAGACATCCTGGGAGGATTTATTTCACGCTATGATTATGCGGTCGGATGGAGTGTGTGCCAACTCGATAGCTGAAATTCTAGGTGGAAATTCAGAGAATTTTATACATGAGATGAATAAAGAAGCTAAAGATATAGGGCTTTTTAATACTCATTATGCGACATCTGATGGGGTATACAATGGAGAAGAGTACTCGACGGCCGAGGACGTGGCTAAGCTTCTAAGAGTTTCGCTCGATGATAAGGATTACTATGAGATTTTTACCGCTGAAAATTACACATCTGCACGAACCTCTGAGCATCCTGACGGTATTTCTTTTCCCAATGATGTTGTAGATAAATTCAAGGAATACAGGTCTGCGGGGCTGAAAATTATCGGAGGCAAGTTCGGTTATACTCCGCAAGCCGGAAAGAGCCTTGCAGTTTTAGTAGAGAAAAATGGCAAACGATATATTGTTGTTACACTGGGTCTCAAGGCTGATGGCAAGACTTACGGACACGTCGATGATGTGTTGAAGGTCATGAATAATATTTAGAGGTCAGAGTTTCTACTCTGCTTGACCCTCTTCAATTGATGTCTGATATCAGCATGAAGTCAAGTGTTATACGCTTATGAAGCTGACAGATTTGCTTAAGGCAAACAAATTTTTAAATATAATACAAATATTAGACACAATTTTTAGAATATGCTATAATTTCCACGGCTGATGCATGATTATAAGGGTAAATCGTGCATCAGCTTTTTATGCCAAAAACTTTTACTTTATACGTTATAGCTTTTGCGAATTTATTTGTCAGGGAGAATTATTTATGGAAAAAGCGATTAATGATGTGGTACTCGCGGTTAGCGATGTGCTGTACAGACCATGGCTTGTACCGCTTCTGCTGCTGGCCGGTGGTCTGTATTTTACTATGCGCACCAGATTCATACAGCTCAGCATGTTCAAGGAATCGATCAAGGTAGTTTCAGAGAAGCCTAAGTCTGAGAACGGTATTTCTTCATTCGGTGCGCTGATGGTTTCGACCGCATCTCGAGTTGGTACCGGCAACATCATCGGTGTTGCGACTGCTATCATACTGGGTGGTGCCGGTTCGATATTCTGGATGTGGCTGACCGCACTATTTGGCGGTGCGACGGCATTCATTGAGTCGACGTTGGCTCAGATTTATAAGAAGAGAAACCATGAAGGGAACAGCTATGGTGGACCGGCATACTATATGCGTGATGCACTCAATGCCAGATGGCTCGGTGTATTCTTCTCGATTATCGTTATGTTTACATATGCTGTAGGATACAACATGCTCGCTGCATATAACCTGCAGTCGACATTTAATACCTTCAGCTTTTACAATGAGAACACCCCTAAGGTTATCGGAGTAATTCTTGCTATTGCTTTTGGAGCGATTGTTTTGGGTGGTGCAAAGAGACTTTCGGATGTAACGAAGGTGCTCGTTCCTGTGATGGGTGTCGTGTATGTTGGTGTAGCTCTGATTGTTATCATTCTCAACATCAAGAACGTTCCACATATGTTTGGCACGATTTTCAAGAACGCGTTTGATTTCAAGGCCATATTTGGAGGGTTTACAGGATCCTGCATTATGTTCGGTATCAAGAGAGGTCTCTACTCCAACGAAGCCGGTATGGGATCCGCTCCTAATGCTGCTGCAACCGCTGATGTTTCGCACCCTGTAAAGCAGGGGCTCGTACAGATGCTTTCCGTATTTATCGATACACTGCTTATCTGCTCTACGACTGCTTTTCTGTGCTTGATTACAGATGTAAATCCTCATGCGTATATCGATGGAGATGCCGCAAATGCCGCGGGCTACGTGCAGGCCGCTATTCATTCTACTCTCGGAAACTTCGGACCTATCTTCATCTCCGTTTCGATGTGTTTCTTTGCGTTCACCACCTTGATTGGCAACTATTCATATTGTGAAGGCTGCCTCGCCTTCGTCCTCAAGAGAGATCTCAAACGAAGCGAGGAGATTATTTTCAGAGTCGCGGCCATTGTTCTTGTATACGTAGGTGCTGTATCGCAGGCCGATCTCGTGTGGAATATGGCTGATATGGCACAGGGACTGATGGTCATCACAAACGTTCCGGTAATACTCATTCTCGGCGGAATTGCCATCAAGTGCCTCAACGATTATAGGAAGCAGAGATACGAAGGGATTGAACCGCACTTTATAGCTGCTCATATCGGCATCAAGGGTGAAACGGATTTCTGGAAGTAGTTCAATTTGAAGTCAGTGTTGGCAGGATCAATGTATAGAAACGTATAAGTTGATGTAGTCTGGCGGTTGTTGCTAGACTGTATGCTTCAATACAAAATATAATATTCAATATAATAAATGTTAAGAGACCGCGAGTATGTGCAAGCGTACACGGTCTCTTGATGTATTAGGGATGAAGTGATAACATTAAGTCTGTTCATAAGCTGGATTTGGAGGTCGTTACAATGAGAAAAGGCAAACGTGTAGTTGTTACTGACGGCGTAAGTGCAAATGGCGATAAACTTGTCAGGGGCTTTGCTTCATACGGAGCATCAACTGCCTTCTTTTACAGCCATTCCTATGACAAGGCTCTTGCTCTAAGCAGAGAGGCGAGTGCATTAAATATCAGATGCAAAATTGCAAAGCTTGATTCCCTTTGGTCGGCGAGAGAGGTGCTCAGAGGGTATTTTGACGACGAATTTGATACGTTAGTATGTAATATTGATCTCGCAAATGATACTGACTTTGATGACATGAGCGGTGAAAAGTGGAGGCGTGAAGTTATCGCTGAAATTGACGGTCTGTTTTATACAATCAGGGCGCTTAGACCGTTCATGAATCGAAACGGAGGGAGTATTATCATAGCCGCTGCAAAGGATGAAAATTCCGGATTTGCAAGCAAAATCATGGAGTCATATATAGAAGGCTTGACGAGGTCGCTGTCGGAGTCGATGAGGAGCGTCGGTATTCACGTGAATGCTATTATCTACCGGAATAGCGATTATGCCGGCAGTCATGTGTTCGAGGCTGTGAGACAGCTTGCTTCTAGCGATTCTTCGTTTATAACCGGACAGATTATACGGCTGTAATATATGCCGTGCATTCAGTTACCAAAGTATAGAAAAAGGGATATAGAAAAAAGAGGTAAGGATGAAATTCAAGGAGCATTATAACATAAGATCTTACGAGGTAGACTTAAATGGTGCAATTAAGCCGATGCAACTGATGCAGCTGATGCAGGAGAGCGGTGAAAGGCAGATGAGGGCAGAGGCCGTATCTTATGATGATTTGTATATAAAAGAGCACAAGTCTTTCGTAGTTAGCCGCATGAATATTGAGATTTTTGAGCCGGCTCAGAAGTATTCGGATGTAGATGTTGAGACGTGGGTTATACAGGGGAAGGCGGCGAATTTTCCCCGGGGCTATGAGATGATTAAGGAAGGAAGGGTCATAGCTAGAGCTCTTGGAGTCTGGGCGCTCGTCAATACAGAAACGGGCAAGCTGATACTCAATAAGGATTATGATATGTCTTCTTACTCTAGGGATGAGACCCCCAAGCTGAGCATTCCCAAGAGATTCAGGTTGCCGAAGGAGCTTGAATTTAAAGATGTGGAGAGAACCGTTGTTAACCGTTCTATGATAGATATCAATGGACACATGAACAACACCGTATATGCGACCAAGCTGTATGATAATATTCCGGAGGCGGAGAAATATTTTATAACATCAATGAACCTGCGTTATGTTCACGAAGCTCCGTTTGAGAGTGAGTTCGTGGTATACACAAGTAGAGCTGTTGAACCGGGTGATATGGACCCACGGGCTGACAAGCTTATATATTTCTACACGGAGGCTGATGGGGAGACCAATATCGAGGCGGCTATAGGGCTAAAAAGTATTTAATAAATTTATTAAAAGATAATTCATAGAGATAGTTTGTTTAAGGGAAAGACTGCGGAAAGGTAGTCTTTCCCCTTTTTATGTTGAAAATTAAATTATGTGTTGAAAAATCACAATAAATACCAATATTGTGTTGAAAAGTGGTGTGAAGTGGTTTAAAATGGAGGAGCAAGAGTGAAAACTAGAGCTGACGTGTACAGAGGACGATAGATGTTTACCGGGACTTACGAAAATTCAATAGATAGCAAGAACCGGATGATCATACCGGCCAAGTATAGAAATCAGCTCGGTGGCGAGTGTATGCTTTCCAGAGGTTACGACCGATGCATCTACATCTACACGATGGAGGACTGGGAGATGCTCGCAGACAAGCTCAAAGAGCTTAGACAGTCAGATCCGGCTATCAGAGAGTTCATCAGAAAGCTGTTCTCTCAAGCGAGTGAATGTAAGCTTGATTCCCAGGGTAGAGTAATTATTCCGACCAATCTCAAGAAGTACGCAAGGATTGACAAGGAACTGGTGACACTAGGTGCGATGGACAAGATAGAGATTTGGAGCAAAGAAGCCTTTGACGAAAATGAGGATGATAATCCGATGGACGACGAAGATTTCATCGCTAAGCTAGCAGAGTATGGGTTGTAGGAGAAGAGATGACATTTGAGCATGTACCGGTACTATTCAATGAAGTGATTGATTCGTTAGGTATCAGGGCGAACGGAACTTATATGGATGGAACAGTAGGCGGAGGAGGCCATTCTTCCGGTATATGTGAGAGGCTCAGCGAGAAAGGTCATCTCCTAGCTGTCGACCGAGACAGCATTGCCCTCAGAGCGGCAGAAGACAGGCTGGCCGATTATGACTGCAAAAAAACCTTTATCCACGCTAACTACAGCGATATCGATGCTATCAAAGCTGAATGTGGAAGTGTGGATGGAATTCTGCTTGACTTGGGAGTTTCATCGTATCAGCTTGATACAGCGGAGCGAGGATTTTCTTACATGCACGATGCACCGATGGATATGCGCATGAACGAGGATGATTTGTTTACAGCCTATCAGGTTGTAAATGAGTATTCTGAAAAGGAACTGTTTCGTATCATCAAGGAATATGGTGAGGAGAGATGGGCATCGAGAATTGCCAAGTTCATCGTCAAGGCGAGGAGTGAAGCAAAGATTGAGACGACCGGACAACTTGTCGAGATTATCAAGGCAGCGATCCCCGCTTCGGCGAGAAGGACCGGACCTCATCCGGCCAAACGAACATTTCAGGCGATAAGGATTGAAGTCAACGGAGAGCTGGAGCATTTGAGCCGGGCTATGGAGAAGCTTCCTGACCTGCTTGCATCGGGCGGTAGGATGGCAGTGATTACGTTCCACTCGCTAGAAGACAGAATCGTGAAGGTAGCGTTTAATAAGAGAGCAAATCCTTGCACGTGTCCGCCGGAATTACCCGTGTGTATATGTGGTAAGGTGGCAGACATTACCAAGGTGACAAGCAAACCGATAGTAGCGAGCGAGCATGAACTCGAAGAGAATCCGAGGGCCAGGAGTGCAAAGCTCAGAGTAATAGAGAAGCTTTAACAGCGGGTATTCAGCAAAGGAGAAGAAGGAAATGCAGATGGCAACAAGTGCAGGCGCAATGAACAGCGGTGTTGGTGTGGTCAGAAAAACAAAGGTAACTGGCAACCGCAACGCAAAGGCAAAGCAAAATTCAAAAATATTGGCATGTGTACTTCTGGTAGGAGTGTTATGCCTTTCGGTTGTTGTGATGTCGGCTTTTGCGGCGAATCTCAACCGGAAAAACAACGAGCTTCAGAAGAAGAATGATTATATTCAGGCAGAGATAGATTCGCTGAATACCAAGATTAACGACGCAAGCAACATTAACAAGATTGAGAAGACAGCAACCGAGAAATACGGGATGGTACATTCAGAGTCGCAGAACTGCATTACAGTAGGCGATTCTAAGAGCTCAGGCAAGACAAACCTAGCATCGGCAATCAAGGATGAAGCTTACGAATAAATAATCCGTATTGATTATAGAATGCCACTGATCCTTATTCGGGTCGGTGGCCTTTTAGGATATACATGTTATTCTGCGGTAAAATAGCGCGATATGGTATATAATATAATCTATGTAAGTATGGAAATTTTGAGATTGATTTAGGAGACAATGGATGGCAAAGTTCCGCAATCCTTTAAATAAGATAAATAAAAGGACTTCTCGCAAGAGCAAGGTGTCCAAGGCAGGCGGTGATTCTGTCAAAAAAACAGCTTCCGCTTCCCGCATGTCCTCCGATGTGCAGCAACGCGGCGCTTCCGGCGCACAGAGCCGCAGGGGCGCGGTTACTGCTGTAACTGCGGAAAATAAGAGCAGACTCGGGTTCGGGTTCCTTATTATTGCGATATGCTTTACGATTCTGATATTTAGACTCGCATTCTGGCAGGTTATAAGGGCTGATGACCTTGATGCCAAGGCGGCCGAGATGCAGAAAATCGATACAGAACTCGATCCGATCAGAGGCAATATATATGACCGGAACAAAAAGGTGTTGGCACAAACCGTTACAAAGTACGAGTTATATGGTTATTCGCAGAACCTGTACAAAAATAAGGAACTAGACAAAGCTGCTAAGGAGAAGAACCTGAGTGAGCTCACTAGGCTTGCAGGCGCGGAACGCAAGGATATGAAGAAAATTCTGTCCGGCAAGGATAATCTGGTTTTGCTGGCAAAAGGCTTAGATCAGGATCAGGTCAACAAGGCTCAGAAACTTTGGGGCGGTGATATAGTTGTCAAGACAAAGGTTACCAGGTCATATCCAAATGGAACCTTTGCTTCGACACTGCTCGGATCGGTCGACAACAAAAATGTAGGCCTGAACGGACTTGAGTTCCAGTACAACGAGAAACTTGCCGGTATCAAGGGAAGAGTAGTGAGAACTACCGATATCTATGGCAATGCACTATCAGTAGGTAGCAGTAAATACTATTCGCCCAAGAATGGAGATAGTCTGGTAACCACAATAGATGAAGTAATACAGCACTATGTTGAAGACGCACTTAGTGAGGGTATGAAGGATACGGGGGCCGAATCCATAACCTGCATAGTAATGAACCCTAAGACAGGCGATATCCTGGCTATGGCAAGCACGCCAAGCTACGACCCTAACAACCCATATACTCCGTCCGGCGATGAAGCAAAGAAATTCAAGGAGCTAGGCACGAAGGACAAGAGCGCATATCTGAGCAGGATGTGGACAAATCCTGCAGTCAGCGGGCTGTATGAGCCGGGTTCGACATTTAAGCTGGTTACAGCTGCATCTGCAATCGAGAGCGGAACGACCACTGATGCTTCGAGGTACAGCGACCCGGGATATATCAATGTTGATGGAACTAGCCTCAAGTGTTGGAGTCCGGTTCCACACGGCACCCAGAACATCACCGAGGCAGTCGGAAACTCATGTAACCCTGCACTTGCAAGAGTTGCGCTAGATATGGGCAAGTACAACTTCTATAAGTATATAGATATTTTTGGATTTACACAGAAGACAAGGGTTGATCTGCCGGGAGAAGCTGATTCCATCGTCAAGAATCAGAGCGCTGTATCCAATGTCGATATTGCGACTATGGGATATGGACAGGGTATTGCTATATCGCCAATCCAGCTGATGACGGCTATAAATTCTCTCGGTAATAACGGAGTTATGATGCAGTCTAAGGTTGTGAAGCAGGTTGTCGGGCCGGATGGCAAGGTCAAGAAGACCGTCAGGGACCGACGCGTGAGACAGACCGTGTCGAAGGGTACAGCGGACAAGATGCGTTCTATCATGGAGTATTACGTAGCTGAAGGCGGTGGAACCAGCGCGTATCTGCCGGGCTATAGAGTTGGTGGTAAGACCGGTACTGCAAATATCGCAGAGAACTCGGGCTATTCTGAACAGACTATTGCGTCATTCATCGCGATGGCGCCGATGGATGATCCGCAGATTTCGATACTCGTAATGGTAACAAGACCTAAAAAGAGCATTTTTGGAGCTGCAAATGCAGGACCAATTGTCAAAAGGATACTCGAAAAGACCTTGATATATAAGGGTGTTGAACGCAAATACTCCAAGAGTGAGCAAAGCGAACTGGCTAAGGCTGAGGTTACCGTACCTGATGTAACGGGAATTAACAGCAGCGAAGCTATCAGCAAGATAGAAGCTGCGGGACTCAAGGCCAAGAAAATGCCTGAGGGCACGGGGGATTCGTTCCTCGTAATAGACCAATACCCTAAGAAGGGCGATAAGCTCGCAAAGGGCGGGACTGTGTACATATATAGCGAATAAAGCGAGTCTGAGGAATAATTCGATGAAAAAGATAAGTGTTGACTACATTCTTGATGCTATACCGGAATCAAAGCTGTTATCAGATGCCGGCAGTGCAGAAGTGACAAGTGTAGCGATTGACTCTAGACAGGTGAAAGAGTGTTCTCTGTTCTTTGCCGTAATAGGCGAGAAAAATGACGGGCATGACTTTCTTCCATCTGTCAGAGAGAACGGCTGCCATGCAGTAATAGTGTCAGATACTGAGTGGGGGGATAAGATTGCAGCATATGGTGATATGACAGTAATCTTGGTGTCCTGCACCAGAGATGCGCTCATGCAGCTCGCAAAGAGGTATATTGCGGACTGGCACGGATTGTTAAAGGTGGCGGTAACCGGGAGTGTAGGGAAGACCGGTACTAAGGACTTCCTCGGAGCAGTGCTCAGCTCAAAATATAAGACCGGAAAAACTCCAGGCAATCTTAACAGTGATTACGGATTACCGTTAACTGTTTTCGGCTTCGATGAAGATATAGAAGCTGCTGTGCTGGAGATGGGCGCAGGACGTTCTGTTCATATCAGCGAGCTGGCTGACATAGCAAGACCGGATATAGGTGTTGTTACTAATGTCGGTACGTCACACCTTGAGGCTTTTGGAACGAGGGATATTTTAACAGCGGAAAAGCTGGGGATATCGAAATTCTTTGACGTCGGTAATTCGATTATTGTTAACTCAGATTGCGACAAGCTTAGTCGTAAAAATGTTGAAAAAATAGTGCCTGCAGGAACTGACGTGGTTACGGTCGGCAGCGAAGTTAACGATAATATTATAGTTTATAATATTGGGGATTTCGGCATAGACGGTGTTAGCTGCTCTCTGGATGTGAAGCTCGGACTCACAGAATACGATGGCACATATAAGCTCGTTATTCCGGTAATAGGTGCTCATAACCTCGGCAACGCGGCACTTGCGATTGCAGCCGGAGTTAAGCTTGGCATCAACCCTGCAGACGGTATACGCGCTTTGGCTGATACGAGGTTCTCTTCCGGGCGACTGGAAGTGATAAAGACAGATAGATTTACGATTATAGATGATTCATATAATGCAAGTCCCGAATCTATGAAATCAGGACTAAAGATATTAAATTCATCAAAGGCTTCAAGGCGTGTCGCGATACTGGGTGATATGTATGAATTGGGAGATGAATCCGAGGCGTTGCATGAGTCTGTAGGAACATATGCGCATGATATCGGAATCGACCTTTTAATCACAATTGGTTCTAATGCGACAGCTATAGCGAGAGCAGCTGTTGCAGCGAAGGAAGCTGAGGGGATTGCATATGATGGTGGACCGGAGGTAATCGCATATACAGATAAAGATGAGGCAATATCGGAAATCAATGATTTGCTCACAGAAGGAGATGTTATTTTGGTCAAAGCATCTCGTGGCATGAAGCTAGAAGACGTTATTTCAGCTATAAAATAGCAAGGAAGAGGCTAGATGAATATTACACTTTTGGTTGCTTTTATTATTTCGTTGTTCGTGTCGGCGATTGGCACAAAACTGTTGATACCATATCTCAGACATAAGCAGTTTGGACAATTCATACGTGAAGAAGGTCCACAGGCGCATAAGAAGAAAGCCGGAACTCCGACTATGGGCGGAGTGATGATTGTTTTTGGTATCATTGTGGGCTTAGTTACAGGGATGATATGTAACAGAAACGTGACAGCGGATACAACAGCAATCATCCTGACGATGCTGGCATTCGGAATAATTGGATTCCTCGACGATTTCGAGAAAATTGCCAAGAAGAATAATCTTGGACTGACGCCCAAACAAAAAATCATGCTGCAGATACTGTTCAGCCTTGGAATTGGTCTCTATATGATATTCGGCGGGAGTGGAACGGAGGTATTCATACCGTTTGTCAAGATATATGTGAACTTCGGTGTGCTTTTCATGCCTTTTGTAATCATCACAGAAGTCGCTATGTCAAACGGTGTAAATTTATCCGACGGTCTCGACGGACTCGCTTCGTCGGTAACTCTGGTAGTTGCAATATTATTTGCACTTGTAGGTTATGTTCATGGGAATGATATCCTTATGATCAGTGGGGTGGCTATTGCCGGATCGCTTATAGGGTTTCTTGTTTTCAACAAATACCCGGCCAGGATTTTTATGGGCGACACCGGATCGATGGCACTTGGCGGTGTGCTGTCGGCAATAGCTATCGTGAGCAAGACAGAGTTTTTGCTTCCAATTGCCGGTATTATCTACGTAGTAGAGTCGTTATCTGTAATAATTCAGGTAACATATTTCCGTAAGACCGGCGGCAAGAGATTCTTTCGTATGGCGCCTATTCATCACCACTTCGAGCTCGGCGGAATGAAGGAATACAATGTAGTCAAGATGTTTACACTAGTGACAATATGCGCGAGCGCAATTGCGTACTTTGCAGCATAGCTGCATAAAAAGAATATATTGGGAGTGAATTATGAGTTATACAGTTGATGAGTACAGAAGAGAAGTTTCTGCAAAAAAAATCCTTGTCGTAGGCATGGGGCGTTCGGGCATCGCAGCAGTTAAGGAGCTGCACAAGCTTGGTGCGACTGTAACGGCACAGGACATCAACACCGTAGACAAGTTAGATCCTAAATTCATAACATATCTGGATAGGGAGGCTATTGAATACTATTTCGGTTCCATTCCGGAGCATATGGACGTCTTCGATATGGTTGTGCTCAGCCCCGGAGTAAATCCTAACCTGGATTTTCTGGTAGATGGAAGGAATGCAGGTGTAGAGATAATTGGAGAGCTTGAGATGGCATTCAGGCTGTCCCGGGGTAAATACGTTGCCATAACCGGCACTAACGGCAAGACCACCACAACGAGTCTGGTCGGTAAGATATTTGAGGAAGCAGGAAGGAAATCAACCGTAGTCGGAAACATCGGTATAGCTGCTATTTCCAAGGTGCAGGATTCGACAGATGACGAGTGGATGATTGCCGAAGCCAGCAGCTTTCAGCTTGAGACTATCTCGGAGTTTAAGCCTGTTGTATCAGCTATTCTGAATTTTACTCCGGATCACTTGAACAGACATGGGAATATGGATGCATACGGGGCTTGTAAGGCAGCTATCGCTTCCAATCAGACCGAAGATGAATACATGATTGTTAACTATGACGATAAGGCGTGTCTGGCATTGTCGAGGGCAACTAAGGCCAAGGTTGTTCCTTTTAGCAGACAGGAAAGCCTCGGATTCGGCGCATATCTGGAAGACGGTTACATCGTAATAAGAGATGAAAACGGCATCGTTCATCAGATATGCAACAGTGAGGAGCTCAAGATTATCGGTGACCATAACATTGAAAATGCTCTGGCAGCGGCTGCTATTTCGTTTTTTGCAGGGATAGACTGCGAGGCCATCTCTGATGCAATCGAGAAGTTCCCGGGTGTAGAGCATAGAATCGAGTACTGCGGGGTTGTGGATGGAGTTAAATTCTACAATGATTCAAAGGGAACCAATGTCGAGGCGTCGATAATCGCACTCAAAGCGCTCAAGGAAAACATTATCCTTATAGCCGGCGGTGATGGGAAAGCACAGGGTTTTACTGAGCTCAGCGAGAACCTTGCGGGTAGAGTAAAGTCGATTGTACTGCTCGGAAGAGCTGCAAAAGATATAGAAAAGGCGGCGACAGCGGCTGGATTTACAAGTATATATTTCGAAAATGATATGAACGATTGTGTCAAGAAAGCTCTGTCACTCGCAGCAGAAGGCGATAAGGTGCTTTTGTCGCCGGCATGCGCAAGCTGGGATATGTACGATAATTATGAGCAGCGTGGTGAACACTTCAAAAGTTGTGTAAACCTACTTCTTCGGTAGCGAATATTATTAGGTTAAGTTTGGGATAGAGGGAAGCCAAATTGAAGAAACCAACCAGTATAGAAAAGAAAAGAACAAATAAGAAGGCCGACAAAGAATCCGGGGCAAAGAGGGGACGGCTCTCTGCCGGTCGCGGTTTCTTTAGCAGTGCCATGACGAGCCTGTATACAGACAGTGATTTTGTGATACTCCTGCTTGTAGCCGTACTCACTACTTTTGGGGTGGTCATGGTTTTCAGTGCCGGCTATTATTCGACTTTAGCCAAGTCGACTGATCCGTATTACTTTCTCAAGAGGCAGCTGGCATTTGCATTTACAGGCTTTATCATCCTGCTGGTTGTTTCCAAGATAGATTATCACTCGTATTCAAAATATTATAAGCAGATTGCGGTAGTCAGCTTGATACTGCTGCTGTTACTGTTCACGCCTCTTGGCGTAACGGTCAACTTCGCAAGACGCTGGATTTTTATCGGGCCAATTAGAATCACTCCAAGTGAAATCTCCAAGCTGGCGATGATTATTTTTACGGCCACTTATTTATCCGAAAATCCTAAGCGAGCCAAGCAAGGTCTGACAGGGATGTCTCTGATCCTTGGAATGATGGCGGTGCATGCTGCGCTGATTATCAAACAGCCAAATTTGTCGACAGCCATAGTGATAGTGGCAATTATGATAGGTATACTGTTTGTCGGAGGTCTAGCGTGGAGATACATATTTTTTGCGTTCGGGGGACTCGCTGCGGGCATGGTGTCCATCCTCCTGTTCTTCCGTCACACACACTGGTACTCGAGACTTACCAATTGGATGGATCCGTTCAAGGATGCGCAGGGAGAAGGCTATCAGGTGTCTCAATCGATTATTGCACTGGGTAACGGCGGTTTCAAAGGGTTGGGTCTGGGCAAAAGCATATCCAAAAATCTGTATCTGCCTGAACCGCAGAACGACTTTATACTTGCGATCATCGGAGAGGAACTGGGCTTCATCGGAGTGTTCATAATGATGGGTATATATCTATACCTTATCTGGAGGTGCATTTTGGTGTCATCCAAGGCTAAGGACAAGCTGGGCTTGTTTATGGCTTCCGGTATTTCGATTATGCTGGGACTTCAGGTTGTTGTCAATGTTGCTGTCGTTACAGCTTCCATGCCGGCAACAGGTATTACGCTACCATTTGTAAGCTATGGCGGTACATCATTGTGGGTATTTATGGCAGCGATGGGAATTATGCTAAATATTTCTAAGCAGGGAAGGGCTAAGTAGAGATGAGAATTATATTGACAGGCGGCATCACGGGCGGTCACATCTATCCTGCACTTGCGATTGCAGATCAATTTAAGGAAATAGATGCGAATGCAGAGTTTCTATACCTTGGTTCTGATGAAGGTATGGAGAAATATATAGTTCCAAAGCACGGATATGAGCTTAAGTACATAGATTCGCGATGGTTTGATCGAAGCAGCCCACTCAAGCTTGCCAAGACTCTGCTAAAAAACGAAAAGGGCAAACGAGAGACTATCAGGGCCATGAAGCGCTTCAAGCCGGATTTTGTCATGAGCACAGGCAGCTTTGTAAGTGTTCCGGTTGCCTTGGCGGCAAAGTCGCTCGGAATTCCTATTTATATCCATGAGCAGAACGCATATCCGGGGATGGCCAACAAGCTGCTCTCCAAATATGCTAGAAGGGTTTTTCTCGGCTTTGAAGCGGCTAGAAGATATTTTCCTAGTGCGAAAGTCGTTTATACAGGAAATCCCGTTAGGAACGAATTTGGCGAACA
Source organism: Mogibacterium sp. CM50 (assembly GCF_000293155.1). Taxonomy (NCBI): domain Bacteria; kingdom Bacillati; phylum Bacillota; class Clostridia; order Peptostreptococcales; family Anaerovoracaceae; genus Mogibacterium; species Mogibacterium sp. CM50. The sequence goes on from NZ_ALNL01000006.1 coordinate 19,737, forward strand.
GAGCCGCAGTGATGCGCGCAGGGAGTTGGAAATTCCGGAGAACGACTTTGTAGTCTTAACCTTTGGCGGTAGCCTCGGTGCAGAGACTATAAACGACATCGGTCTTGAGATTGTCAGCAATTACGGTAACGATGAGGATACTACGATTATATTCGGAACAGGCAAGGACTACTATGAACATGTAAACCGGCGACTTGCGGCCGGAAACAGAGAAGTTCCTGCAAATGTCCGTGTTATGCCGTATATCTCCGACATGGCCAAGATGCTCGCTGCCAGTAACGTAATAATCTGCAGATCAGGAGCACTGTCTACTGCCGAGGTCACTATGGCCGGTCGTGCAGCGATATTTGTTCCGTCGCCAAATGTAACAGGCGATCATCAGTACTATAATGCAAAGGCTGTGGCAGATAATGGAGGAGCGGTTCTGATCACCGAGGATAGCGACGTGGAAATAAGAGTTCTCAATGCCTTAAAAGCTCTCAAGACTGATCCGTCACTCCTCGAGGATATGGAGAAGGGAAGCTACAGGTCGGCACCTGTCGACGCGGCCAAGATAATTTGCGAGGAAATCATCAAGGACTTGAGGGCAAGACGAAGCTAGAGGTTATAATGAGCAAGGATAATAATGTAACACCCGAACTTAATAACAAAAGAAGCCGAGAGCGGAATGCTGTTGCCGGGAATGCGGATGACACAGTTGCAGGAGCGGATAATATTGATAGCAAAGAGCGTGTAACTGATAATTTTACGGAGACTGTCGGAGATGAGAGCACACTGGATGAGATTGAAAAACGCAGGGAAAAACGCAAGCGCAAGCTCAAAAAGCCGGGATTCTTTACAAGAGTGTTTATAGTGCTTGGCATCCTGATAGCGCTTATAGCATTTTCGATGTCCGGTTTCTTTACCGTAGATACAATCGATGTTCAAGGCAACAAGTACTACACTGACGAAGAAATTACCAATCTGGCACACGCTACAACCGGGCGCAATCTGATATATAAGCTCAATAAAAGACAGATGCTCAAGTATTTGGAGAAAAATCCCTACATAGAAGAGGCAAGGGTGTACAGGAGACTGCCAAGTACGATTGTGATCAATGTTACGGAGAGAATTCAGATTGCAGCGTTAACCTACGGTGATCAATATCTGATCATAGACGGTAAGGGGACGCTGTTGAGGATTACCAATACCAAACCTAAACTGACAATAGTTACTGGATTTAAGGTTAAGAAAGTGGAACTGGGAGAGCAGGTCGGAGTAAGCAACACCGATTTATTTAAAAATCTGCTGTCTCTACTTGGCTCAATGCAGAGTGGCGATGTTTACTTCACCAAGATAAACGTCACAGAGCTGTTTATCACTGCTAATGTTTACGATTCATTGGTCGTTAGGAGCAAGTATAAGGATTTAAAGGACACAATAGATAAAGGGAGATTGCATAAGGTGTTGGATGAGCTGTTCAAGAGAAATATCAAGCGAGGAACTATTACAATTTCATCTGATGGATATGCGTCATTTACTCCGGAATTATAGGATTACGCATATGAGTTATTTGTTAATTAAATACCGCAAAAACCATGTATTTTGTGGTATGAATGTAAAAAAGAACCGTATATATAGTGCATTGTATGATTCAATATGATATTATTAGTTAGATTTAGTCGATAATAGGAGGGGCTTTATGATGGAATTTGTTTCAGACTTCGTATCCAGCACAGATAATGCTGCGATCATCAAAGTCGTAGGTGTTGGCGGCGGCGGTTGCAACGCTATCAACAGAATGGTTGACGAGAATCTTCAAGGTGTAACCTTTATTGCAGTCAATACTGATAAGCAGGCACTTGCAAAGTGTAAGGCTGAAGTGAAGATTCAGATTGGAGAGAAGCTTACCGGAGGCCGCGGTGCGGGCGCTAACCCCGAGATCGGTCAGAAGGCGGCCGAAGAAACTCTCGAGGAGATTTCGAGTTACCTACAGGATGCAGATATGGTATTTGTCACAGCTGGCATGGGTGGTGGAACAGGAACAGGTGCTGCCCCAATTATTGCCAAGGCATCTATGGATTGCGGAGCTCTGACAGTCGCAGTAGTCACCAAGCCATTCTCATTTGAAGGCAAGAAACGTTGGAACAGAGCTACAAAGGGAATTCAGTATCTAACCAATTTCGTTGATTCTCTTGTTATCATTCCTAATGATAGACTGATTGACTCAAGCGAAAAGAACACAACGATGATCGAGGCCTTTTCGATGGCAGATGATGTCCTTAGACAGGGTGTTCAGGGGATTTCCGATCTTATCTCCGAGTACGGAATAGTCAATGTTGATTTTGCCGATGTCAAGACAATCATGGAGGGCAGAGGAGTTGCTCACATGGGGGTTGGAATTGGTACCGGAGACAACAAAATCGAAGATGCGGTTAGAAATGCAATCGAGAGTCCGCTTCTCGAGACTTCTATCGATGGTGCTAGATCTATTCTGCTTTACGTATGCGGTGGATATGACATTGGTATGCAGGATATCAGCAAGATTGCCAGCAAGATTCAGGACGAGGCAGACCCTGAAGCTAACATTATCTTTGGAGCAACTGTTAACGAGAATATGAACGATAAGGTATCCATCACACTTATCGCGACAGACTTCACTACCGGTGGATTAGCTCCCGCTGGTGAAACACCGGAAGTAGCCAGACCAAGCGTGAAAGGCACCCGTGTTAACGTAGACGGTCTTGAGGGACAGATTGTTGACATGAGTGATTTTATGAAGGACGACAATCAGGCTGACAAGGGATCTTCTGATTTCGATGTTCCTGATTTCCTCAAGTAGTGGAAACCTACAACGACCATAAGGGGATGGCTAGTGAACCGTATAGATTCATTAGCTCTCCCGACAATGATAAGATACGTTTTATCAAGAGACTCGGTCACAAGAAGTATCGCGATCAGCAGGGGAAATTCCTTATTGAAGGGATTAACCTTGTCAGAGCCGCACTTAGCAAAGCTTTGACCATGGAGATGGTTCTGATTGCCGACGACTTTGATTACAGTGAGATTGCGGAAACGCTCTCCGGTAACGTGGATTATCATCGTATATACCTGGTTCCGCGTTATCTGTATGAAAAGATAAGCGATGCGGAGAATGGATCTGGAATTATTGCAGTCGTTAATAAGAGTTCGTATTCTTTGGATACTCTTGAGAGCATGCTACGTTCTCATCATGGGTGCGTCGGGAATATTTTAGTTTTAGACAGACTACAGGATCCCGGAAATATTGGAACAATGATTAGGACTGCTGTTGCGGCGGGGTATTCTATAGTCGCAACGATTAAAGGCACGGCGGACATCTATTCACCGAAGGTGCTGAGGGCGTCTGCAGGAATGATATTTGACATTGCAGTTGTTGAGCTTGTAGATGCAAATGATCTAAAGAAAATGGTGTCCAGACTAGACAAGAAGATTGTTGTGACAGATCCAAGAAAAGGAGTTCCTTATTACAAATGCAGTCTCGCGAGAGATGTAGCACTTGTCATAGGAAATGAAGGCAATGGTATAAGCGAAGAGATATTGGAGAGCTCCGATATCCGCGTAAACATACCGATGCAAGGAGAGGTAGAATCACTTAATGCGGCTGTTTGCGCTTCGTTACTCATGTACGAGGCAATGCGCATAGACGAGTGATAGTACGAATACAACGTTTATAGCAGAATGGAGTACATTATGGAAAAATGCAAAGCGGACGTAACAATCTGTGGCAATGATTATGTTCTATCCGGCGATAAGAGCGAGGATAAGATAAAAGAGATTGCCAAGTATGTTGACGATGAGCTTAGACATACCAGTAAGTTGCTTAATAGCAATCCAAACTACAGGAGCGCAGTCCTCACGGCTATCAATTTGGCTGAAAAGCTGATGGATAACAGTGATCTGCTGCTCAAGCTTCAGACTGAGAATCACCAGCTTGACAACGACGTTAAGCACTACATCTCACTGTGGGAGGATGCTAAGCTTCAGGTATCTGATCTAAAGGATAAGATGACAACTGCATCTGATCTCAATGTTCAGGAAAGTGAGAAGTATAAGGAGCTTGAGGCCAAGTGTGGCGAGCTTGAAAATGCATACTTTGATCTTCAAATGGAAAACACCAACCTCAAGAACGAGATTAGGAACCTGCAGAAGTTCAGAGGCGAGAATGAATAAAAAGTGTTTAAAGCTTCTGGAATACAACAAAATAATAGACTTGCTTTCCGCTGAGGCGGGGTCGGCTCTTGCGCGTGAGCGCATTTCTGAGCTTGCACCTATGTCCAACATGCGGATGATTCAAGAGGCATTAACGGAAACTACGGAAGCAGTTTCCGTTATTCTATATAAAGGCGATATTCCTGTTGGGGAATTTGGGAACATCATCGGTCTACTCGATATAGTTCGCAAGGGTAGAACGCTCTCAATGAGAGAACTGCTCACGGTCAATCGAAGCTTGGTCGGAGCAAGGGAAGTTAAAGACTTCCTTTCCTCCGATGTTCCGGAAATTCCGATGATATGTGAGATAAGCTCGCTGATTGCACCGATTCCACGGTTGGAGAGTGAAATAAATCGCTGTATACTGTCCGAAGACGAGATGTCGGATAATGCCTCACCGGAGCTTAAACGCATTAGGCGTGAAATAAGAAATAAAAACGAAAGCATAAGACACAAAATCGACAGCTATACGAGCAGCGGCAGCAACAATGTGTATTTGCAAGATTCAATTGTTACAATGAGAAATGGCAGATACGTAATACCGGTCAAGCGTGAATATAGCAGCAGAGTTCCGGGGTTAATTCACGACCAGTCTAAAACCGGTGCGACATTCTTTATCGAGCCGCAGGCTATAGTGAACCTCAACAACGAACTCAGAGAGCTTGAACTGGCTGAACAGAGGGAGATAGAGCGTATATTGCAGATGCTGTCGGTCCGAGTGGGCGAGCATTACAACGAGCTCAGAAATAACCAGGAACTCATGGTCAAGCTTGATGTCATCAACGCTAAAGGTAGACTTTCTGTGGCGCTGGACGGGGTGGCTCCACATCTGGATGCAAACGGAGTTCTCAACATACGCGCAGGCAGACATCCGCTTTTGGATAAGAACAAGGTCGTACCTATCGATGTTTCGCTGGGCGAAGACTACGATACGCTGCTCATAACAGGACCTAACACCGGAGGTAAGACGGTTACGCTCAAGACTATCGGATTATTCATTCTGATGACTGAATCTGGGCTGCATATTCCATGCTGTGAGGAGAGCCGCATACCAATTTTTAGAGATGTATTTGCAGAGATTGGAGACGAACAGAGCATCGAGAACAATCTAAGTACGTTCTCGTCGCACATGCTGAATACGGCCGATATTATTGCAAATGCAGACGCGAATTCACTCGTACTCCTCGACGAGATCGGTTCAGGAACGGATCCCGCAGAAGGTGCTGCCCTGGGAATTGCAATGCTGGAGGTGCTAAAGACAAAAGGGGCGCATATTGTTGCAACGACGCATTATACCGAGCTTAAAAAATACGCACTATCGACTGAAGGGGTTGAAAACGCATCGATGGAATTCGATATGGAGACACTTTCACCTACGTATAAGATCAAGATCGGCTTGCCGGGAAAGTCCAACGCGTTTGAGATTTCCAGGAAGCTTGGTCTGGATTCGGCGATAATCGATAGAGCTATCTCCTTGATGAATGAGAATGACATCGAATTCGAGGGGGCGGTTTCACGTGTTGAGGCTGATCAAAACAGAGCAGATGAAGTTCTTGCTAGAGCTGAGGCGATGGAGGCGGAGGCGAATCGCAAGCTCATGGATGCCGAAGAAAAGCTGGCAGCAGCTAAGGATAGCAAGCGTAGGATCATTGAGTCTGCTAAGGAAGAGGCTCGAGACATAATAAGCGATGCAAATAGAACCGTTAAAGAGGTTAGCAAAGAGCTTAGGAAGGCTGCCAAGGAAAACCGTGACAATTCCTCCGCGGCTGTGGCTGAGAGTAAACGCAAACTTCGAGAGAAGTATATCAAAAATGCTGCTGCACCTAAAGAGGTTAAGAACAGCAATGTCCCTAAAGCCGAGGAGCTCAAGCGAGGGACTCGTATCAAATTATTAAAGCTGGGTCAAAACGGAGAGGTTGAGACTCCGCCGGATGCATCCGGCAGTCTGACTGTAAGGATAGGTGCGCTCAAGATGGGAGCAAAGCTCAAGGATGTAGTGATCATTGAGGACAACAGACCTGGCAATAAAGCACGCAAACGCGAAAACTATGCTGTTATGAATACATCTAAGGTGAGGACGATTTCACCATCTATCAACGTGGTAGGCAAGAATTTGGATGACGCCGAGATGGAAGTAAGCAAGTATATCGATGACGCGTTTCTTGCCGGCGTAAATGAAGTCCGGATTGTGCACGGAAGAGGAGAAGGAATTCTGCGCACAGGACTCAGACAGATGCTCAAACGCAACAAAAATATCAAGTCTATAGCGGGAGCTTCGTATGATCAGGGCGGCGAAGGGGTGACAGTTGTCACATTTATAGATAAATAATGAGCTTAAACCGTTCAAAAAGGTTACTAAAAAGCCGGTTTTGATATATAATTAATTGATTAGAGATTGATAATGGGGATAGTGTCAATGTACGTCGTTAGCAGATGCCTTTTAGGAATTAATTGCAAATATAATGGCGGGAATAATTTGAACGAGGATGTCATCGAGTTTTGCCGCAATCACTCCGTTATTGCAGTCTGCCCAGAGACAGCAGGTAAACTGGAGTCGCCCAGACCACCGGCAGAGCATCAGTTGGTGACTATGCCTGATGGCAGTGTTGAAGAACGTGTAATAGATAAGGACGGTAAGGATAGAACCGCAAATTTCTTCAATGGGGCTAATATCTCAATGAACGAGGTGCTTCGGAAATGCGAATCTACAGGTGAAACGATAGAGGGTGCTATACTAAAGGCAAACAGCCCTTCGTGCGGTAGCGATATGATATACGATGGAACCTTTGCAGGGGTGCTGATACCTGGAGATGGAATATTTGCCGGGATGCTCAAGGAACGCAATGTTCCGGTTATGAGTGAAAAGAATTTTAAAGAGAGATTAAACGTAGAGGAGAAGGCCGAGAAATGATCGACTACAAGTTACAGATAGCACAAATTATATCTAAGCAGGATATAGGGCTAAGCGCAGATGAAATCGCTGAAATGATTGAGGTGCCAGCTGATTCTAACAATGGCGATTTTGCATTCCCTTGTTTCAGACTAGCGAAGATGATGAGGGAAGCGCCACAGATGATAGCTGCCGGAATAGCTGAGACAATTGAATCCGAGTCGATTTTTGAGAAGGTAGAGCGGGTAAACGCATATGTGAACATGTTTATCCGCAAGGATGTGTTCGTTAAAAACGTTGTCACAGAGGTGATTCGTACCGGTGCTGATTACGGAAAATCCAATATTGGTGAGGGCAAGACGGTTATAGTCGAATTCTCATCGCCTAATATTGCCAAACCGTTCCACATTGGCCATATCAGGAGCACCGTAATCGGAAATTCCATCCATAAGCTGTATAAAGCGACAGGCTATGATGTTGTAAGAATCAACCATCTCGGTGATTACGGCACACAGTTCGGCAAGATGATTGTTGCATATAGATTGTGGGGCAGTGAGGATGAGCTTGAACGGAGCCCGATTAAATCGTTGCTTAAATATTATACTAAATTCCATGAAGAGGTTGAGAAAGATCCAAGTCTGGATGATAAGGCTAGAGAGACGTTTGCCAAGCTTGAGAACGGAGCAGAAGAAGAGGTTGCTCTCTGGAAGAGGTTTAGAGATCTGAGTCTCAAGGAATTTAACAGAGTGTACAAGATGCTTGGGATAGAGTTCGACTCATATGCCGGCGAGAGCTTCTATTCAGACAAGATGCCCTCTGTGTTGCAGGAGCTCAAGGATAAGGGCTTGATGCACGAATCACGAGGTGCTCAGATCGTGGATCTGGAAGATTATGGTATGCCGCCGGCTGTTATTACCAAGTCCGACGGATCAAGTCTATATGCTACTAGAGATATAGCTGCTGCAATATATAGAAAGCAGCACTATGATTTCTACAAAAATATATACGTTGTTGCAACTCAGCAGAATCTGCATTTCAAGCAGTGGAAGCAGGTGCTGGAATTAATGGGGTACAGTTGGCAAAAGGATTGTATCCACGTCCCTTTTGGACTGGTTAGCCTCGAAGATGGTACGATGTCGACTCGTAAGGGCAGAGTGGTTTTTCTTGAGGATGTGCTGAGCAAGGCTGTTGAGAAAACCAGGGAGATCATCGAAGAGAAGAATACGGGCGGGGTTGATATTGATGAGATCTCAAGAGAAGTCGGAATCGGTGCGGTAATATTCCAGGAACTGTCCAACAACAGAATCAAGGATTATGTGTTCTCGTGGGATAAGGTACTAAACTTCGATGGAGAGACGGGTCCTTATGTTCAGTACACACATGCAAGAGCGTCCAGTGTTCTTAGAAATGCTTCGCAGGAGGAGCTGAGCAAGATTCAAAACTCAGACATCGGCGCTTTCAGCTATGTGACATCTGAAAGCGCATATGAGCTGACCAAGCTGATCTACAGGGTTCCGGAGGTAATCAGAGAGGCCGCTGCTAAGTATGAGCCATCGATACTGACCAGACACCTGATAGATATCGCTCAGGGTTTTAACAGGTTCTATCACGATGAACATATCTTAGTAGATAACGAGGATGAGAAGATGGCTAAACTAGCGCTGGTGTATGCTTCTAAGATTACGATTGCCGACTGCTTGGCAATTCTCGGCATACAGGCGCCTGATAAGATGTAGGGGAGACGACGATGAAGCTACTGCTCAGCACAGTCAAGACAGAATGCTTTGATTCAAAGCTAGCACTTAAGAATATGTACAACGTCGTTGGGAATGCACCGCTGGACGTGTATCTCAGGGAATTTGACCTGAGCGATCCTGACCAGAGAATTTATGAAGAATTGCTGGGAGAGAAATACAACATTCTATATTTTCACTGCGATGAAGTGAATGAATTCAAGATAGCGCACATCTGCGAATTGATTAAGAAGGCCGTACCGAGCTGTATCGCTGTTGTGGGCGGTAAGGAGGTCAGCTTTGAGACACGTGAGTTCATGCAGGCGCATCCGGAGATTGACTATGTGTTCCGCGGTGAGTGCGAGAAGGTGTTGTTTGACTTTGTGAGATCAATTATCACATACAGTTTTGACTTCGAGAATATAGATGGTCTCGCTTATCGAGAGAATGACGAGATATTGGTCAATAAGATTGGAGAGCCGATTCGCTACGAAGATATACCTTTTACGTACGATAAATTCGAAGTGGCAGAAGGTGAGAACGTATACTACGAATCGTCTCGCGGAGTTCCCGACACCTGCCACTATTCTCAGTATATGCCGGGCATGTCGCTCCGTTCGCTTTCTCTCAATAGGATTTGTAATGAGCTGAGATATTTCCTGGTTAAGAAGGTTGGCAAGGTGACCTTTGTCGAGAAGTGGTTTAACTATGATGTGGCCAGAGCGTACAGAATCTGGGAATATCTAATCAATAATGACAATGGAATTACATCCTTTATATTTGATATTAATGGTGATTTGCTCGATGAGGAGACAGTTGAGCTTCTAAGTGAAGCCAGACCCGGATTGTTTCATTTCGATGTTGATATCGAGACCACCAATGCGACTGCGCTGGCCGCAGCAGGACGTAAGGAGAATATATACCAGCTTATGTACAATGTCACAAAGCTGCTTCAGAACAGCGAGGTTGACGTCAGAGTGGTGCAGCGTGTGGGTCTTCCGGGTGAGACGATAGAGCTGTTTGAAAGAGCCTTTAACAAGATATACAATCTTCATGCAGATACCTTTGATATAGAGGTGTTGCGCATCAAGAGGGGAACGATGTTCAGACAGCGTGCCGAGCAGTTCGGATATGAGTACAGCAGAGAGTGCCCTAATGAGGTCATTGCAAGCGATTATCTCTCTGCTGCAAGCATCGTGAGGATTAAACTGATAGCAAATACGGTCAAGACCTTTGAACATGGCTTTGAGGATTCTATCAATAAGATTATGTTTGATGCCGGTCTCAGACCATTTGAATTTTTCGATGGACTCACATCGTTTATCATGAGAAACGATTTATCTCGCAAGCTGGGCAAGGAAGAGAATATGTACAGAGTGCTGTATACATATGCGGCAGATTTGTATGATAAGAACGAAGATACCTTGAAACTGCAGGTGCTGCAGGAGGTGCTTCACAGCGATATGAACAAAAACGTATCGCAGGATGTGATTAGGAAATTAGAACGTAAAGGGTGGGAAATACATGTCACAGCAAAACACTAAGCAAGATCGCATAGCAACATACCTCCAGAAATCAAATGGAGGTATTTTGTTTGATGAGCTTTCAGATAAATATCTAAGCGAGGCAGGCATCTACGATATACTACACGGCGTTCCTGTTCCAATCGCTGCCGGAGTTGGCGATGAGCTATCTACTCTAACTATCGCATTTGGAATGGCTAGGGTAATCGGAGCGGATACCAACTTTGAATACAAGGACAACTATGTTGCGTATATTAAGCAGCTCTTTGGAGACGATGCCTCAAAGGCGTTAATTGCAGAAGGCGCAAAATACGGACAGTCGGGGAATTACGAGCTTGCGGCAATGTTTTTCAGAGCGGTGCTCATATTCGACTCAAGGTCGCGAGATGCACTCTATCTATACGGCAGAGCCTGCAAGGATGCATATGAGCGGGAGAATGAGGACGAGGAGTATGTAGGTAGCTTTAAGGCTGAATCGTTGGAAATATTTGAGCTACTTACGATGCTTCACCCTGACTTCGTGATGGGATATTACTTCCTCGGATACGGATACGCTAACCTGGGGCTATATATAAAAGCTGACCTCACATGGGCAAAATTCATCGAACGGACTGCGGCAACGGGTGACCCGGAGATTGAGGAGCTGAGGAGTGAAATTTCCGAGAGGTTAGATGCGCTCAGGGAGCCGGTCAAGATCGAGGAGGGTGTGAACTGCGTTCTCAGTGGGGATTATATGGGAGGAATTAACATTCTTTCGCAATATACTGATGGGAATTACAAGGATTGGTGGCCGTTGTGGTACTATCTGGCCGTATCTGAGGCTTCCCTGGGTAATGCGGAACCGGCCATCGACTACTACAAGCAGGCATTGGTATACACACCTAGCAACACAGATATCATGGAAGAACTGGCTTCTGTCTATGCGGCTATAGGTGATCAAGCAAATGCTGTCAAATATCTTAATAAGATTGAAATCGTAAAAAACAATATTAAGCAAGAGAGTGGAAATCAATAATTTATACTATGGAGTGGAGGTGTCGATGTCGCATTTCTTCAGGTACGAGATGGACGGCGAACCGTATCTCAATATGATGCTCATATATGTAATATTTGCGGTATCAATAGCTATCGCAGTTAAATTTAGAAAAAACGAAAAACTACTCAAGGCCGTGCTGATTATCAGTGTGGCCTTGCAGGCTGTTATGTTCGCGTGGTATTTGGGAGACAAGGCGCTACTGATTAAGGAAGGTCTTCCCTTATACCACTGCAGGCTGGCAGCTTTGATGTCAGCTGCTGGATATTTTTTCAATAAACCGAAGGTGGCTAGGTTTTTTGCCTGGATGGGACTGGTTGGAGCTGTGATCGCTTTTGTCTTTCCGGATCCGTCGGATTTTATGTGGCCACACTTGACCAATCTTACCTTCGTTTCTACACATTGCTTTATAGCTATGGGATCAATCATGGTTATTGCCAGAAACGACGTAAAGCTCTGCGTAATTGATGCATGCGTTATGACGGTAGTGATGAATGCATTTCTCGTTATTGTAAATGCTATGCTCGGTAGCAATTACGGCTATCTGACTGAGCTTCCACCCGGTATTCCGTTACAGTTGAACAAATATATGCTGTTTGTGTTATTGACTGCTGTAATTTCAGGAGGCGAACCGCTGCTGGACAGAGCATATGCCGCAATCAAAATGCACGATTAGCTTAACGTATATAGTTAAGTAAGAGAAATCGCTAAAGAAATGTGACGACACTATGAAGATTAGCACTCAACAGTTGACAGTGCTAACAATTACGCCTATACTATAGATGTAAGCAGAGATGAGATTATAGTTAAGGCTTACAGAGAGTAGAAAATGAGGAGGTGTGATAGAATGTTACCTGCAATTTTTGGAGAAAACGTATTTGATAATTTTATGAATGACTTTGATCGTGACTTCTTTAGACGCTGGGATGCATCGAAGCTCATGAGAACCGATGTTAAAGAAACAGAAGGTGGATATGAGCTAAAGGTGAATATGCCGGGGTTGAAGAAGGAAGATGTAAGTATCAAGCTTGATCAGGATTATCTTACGATTTCAGCTAATGCAAAGTCATCTGATGATGAAAAGGATGATAATGGTAAGTATGTAAGAAGAGAACGCTATTATGGAAGCTATCAGCGTCAGTTCTACTTGGGAAAGGGCGTAAAGCAGGAGGATATACATGCAAGCATGGCAGATGGCGTGTTAACATTGGATATCCCAAAGCGAAACCGGCAGGAGCTTGACAATTCACGTGTTATTGAGATTGAAGGATAGTGTAACATAAGAAGCACAAATGATTGTATAACTTCTTAAAGGTGTAAAATTAAAAGTGACAAGATGAGTAGCCGGGGCGGTTAGCTTCGGCTGCTTGTCTGATATAATATAGTTCATTAAAGAAATGATTTAATAATGCAGGTTCCAAAATAACGGAATGATGAAATGATACATAGAATTATGATATACTGACTATAAAAATCTTGACATGACATGATGGTTAGTATAAAATAAGGAAGTCGCGAACGTGGGAAGATGTTCCGAGGTAGCTCAATGGCAGAGCAACCGGCTGTTAACCGGTAGGTTGTGGGTTCGAGCCCCACCCTCGGAGCCATTGATTTTGTGCCGGAATGGCGGAATTGGCAGACGCCCGGGACTTAAAATCCCGTGAGAAGTGATTCTCGTACCGGTTCGACCCCGGTTTCCGGCACCAATAATTAAATATCGCGGGGTAGAGCAGTTGGTAGCTCGTCGGGCTCATAACCCGGAGGCCGCAGGTTCAAGTCCTGTCCCCGCAACCAACGAAATTTAACCGTAGGCTGATGTCTGCGGTTTTTTAGTGCAATGGATTAAACAGTGGCGTATTGCCGGTCTTTTGTGGCTTATAGGACAAAAAACGTGTTACAAAACCGCTATAGCCATTGAAATTTCAATGGCTATAGCGGTTTTATCTTTTTTGAAAGAAGATAGAGGGTGGACAAAAAACGTGTTTAGAATGCTTGTTAACAGTTGAAATTTCAACATGTATTGGCGTTATATCTTTCTGAGAATGAATTATCGGGAGGATACCGAATGAAGAGCGTTAATTGTCCATATTGTGGAGCCAAATGTATCAGACATGGAAAGAATAGTTCAGGTACGCAGAGATGGTTTTGCCCTGAGTGCAAGTCATCATTTACACCTAAAATCG
>NZ_ALNL01000007.1:0-1067 GCF_000293155.1 Mogibacterium sp. CM50
GATACAAAGCAGGCGCACCATTCCACACGTCCGTTAAAGCCGTACCAGCTCCAATAAGGATAGCCGCCTACATTTCCGACCTGCTTTTTTGCAAGATTTACAAGCTCCGGATTTCCGGGGCGGGTGCCGTTTACAAAATAAACGCCGCTTAAATCCTCCGATGCGCTTCCATCAGGGGAGCCTCCGCCGAATACAAGAGGTTTGTTTCCGCTGGTTTCAAGATAGACGCGGTACATTTTAAGCTGTTCTTCATTTAGGATTTCTCTTGCAATATCTGAAAGCGGCGTTGTTTTCAGTCTTACGTGAAGAATGTAATAGTTGTACGGGACTTCTTCCTCCGTGGTTTCTCCAGTGTCCGGATCGGTATGGGTTTCTGTTTTGTAGCGCACCTCGATTTCTTCTTTTAATGTCAAAGAATACTGCTTTGTGAAAATCTTCTGTAAGTCCGCTTGCACTTTGGAAAGGGTATAGCTTTGATGTTTTGCCGTAAGGATGGAAGCAAGCTCATGGGGGTTGTGCCCGATGCCGTCAAGCTCGTATTTATACTCGTCATAGCCGGGATAATCCTTTTCTACACTATCTATTTTCCCCTGAAGCTCATTTTCCATAGCGGCATAGGCATTTTCCACCGCCACAAGATCGCTGTCCTCGGATGTATAGCTTGTGCCTAAAATTCCGTTAAAGCCTCCCGATAAAAGAGAGGAACAGGAAGATAAGCCGGTAAAAATTAGAACGAATATGAGAAGCAGAGCTATCAAAATTGCAACTCCCCGTCTATGCCTTATAACAAATGAGCCTGCCTGTTTTGTCTTTTCCGCGGATTTCCTTGCCGCCTTTGCCGCTTTCTGTCCTTTTTTACGAAGCTCTGCGGCATACTGCTTTTTTAATCTTTTCTTTTGCAGCATACGGTTGATAGGATTTGCAGATGACAGATTTGGATTTTCATACATGGCTTTTTTGTAGAAATACTTTGCATTTGCTTTTTCTGCGGCTTTCTCCGCTTTCCTTGCCTTGCGGTAGGGCTTTAGCCTCTGATTTCTGTAATTTTCTCTTGCCTTTCTTACGCT
>NZ_ALNL01000008.1:0-17463 GCF_000293155.1 Mogibacterium sp. CM50
CAACAAATTCCTGAGCCAGATGTCCCGTGACGAAAATGGAAACTGGAGATACACACATAAAAGGTTGTTAAAGGCACAGCGCTCCATTGTAAGGCTGATAAAAGAAAACAGCATGTTCATATATCTGGATGAGCAGTTAAGTCAGGAAATAGATGAATTGCCGTCAACGAATAATCGGATCGAAGGAGGCGTCAATTCGAGGATAAGAGCATTGCTCCGGGACCATAGAGGGTTATCTGTCGAAAGAAGAATAAAAGCGGTCTTCTGGTGGTGTTATATGCACTCACCGGAGCCGCTTTCTGTGTCTGAAATATTGAGAGTGATGCCCACAGACAAGAGCATTTCAGATATATACGAAAGAATTTCGGATAGCGAAAAACGCACCTCAACTATCCCTATGTGGGGTGATGCTATTGTCTGGAGTGAACTCCATAGAGAGGACAATTATCCTTCTTACTGGGATTAGCAAAACACGTTTTTTGTCCTATAAGCCCTTTTTTTATCAATTCTCCTGTCTTTTCTGTCCAAACTCTTCGGCGATCACAGCCAGTTCCTCTCTGATCTTGATATGCTGCGGACATACCTGTTCGCATTTTCCGCATTTGATACACTCCGCCGCCTGTTTTCTTCCTTGTCCTTTTACAAGCCAGTTCTCCTGTAACTTTGCTCGCTCAAGATTGTTGAAAAGCGTATAGATATTTTTGGCAGTAAACGAACCCGAAATCCCTATTTCCATTGGGCATACCTTCGCACAATAATTACATGTCGTGCATGGGATCAACGGAATGCGGGCAAGCTCATCTCTTGCCTTCATAAGACATGCCTCCTCATCAGCAGCTAAGCCCTTAAAGTCCTTCATATAGGAGATATTGTCATCCATCTGAGAGGCGTCACTCATGCCGGAAAGAACCACGAGAACCCCTTCAAGATTTGCAGCAAAGCGAATTCCCCAAGAGGCGGTTGACATTTCCGGCGCATAGTCCTTAAGGATGTTTGTAACCTGCTCCGGTGGATTAGCAAGAAGTCCGCCCTTCAACGGCTCCATGACAACAATGGGCTTTCCGTACTTTCTTGCAACCTCATATACGCCGCGCGACTGGATCGCAGGATTATCCCAATCCGCATAATTGATCTGAAGCTGCACAAACTCCGCGTCCATGCCGCTCTCCTACTGACGCTGTGTCAACAACTGTGTTATACACGTTCTTTGCACGATGTCAACACTATTTTAGAAATTTTTATAACCCCATTACATTTAGGCTTCTTAAAACAAAAAGCCTATCGACCATCCCGTGGGACAGCCGACAGGCGGATAAAAAATTAAACATATTTTACATAGTCAAGCGAAACCCGGCCTATACCGCTCTTCACCCGTTCCCATCCTGCAGTCGAGACTTTGCCGAACTTGGCCTCTACGATGGGATAAACACCAACGGTAATATACTGAATCCTTACTTAGTCTGTTTCTGATCCCTTGCGGATATTGAAGATGTGCCGTTCCGTTTATGTATTCCGAGATTACGGAGAGAGGAACAGGAACCGCATTTATCTATTCCAATGTTCCCGACAGAGAGGAATGGAACAGAAAAAATGAAACAGAAAAAGCCGCCTAAACGAACTTCCGCTGTTTCATATATCTATCACCCTTTTTTAATGTATTTTAATACCTAAGTCAAGCAATCGACTGCTAATGCTTATCCGCATGCTCGAGCACGAACTTTCTGAAAGCCTCTGCTACAGGCGATAAGAACACGTTTTTGAGCGTAATCATGTAGAAGCTGCGCAGCTTGTCAAAGCCCTCTATCTTGAGCACCTTGAACTCATCACCTTTGACAATCCTGCCGACAGTGCGCTCGGACAATATTGATACTCCGACATCGTTTGCAACAAGGCGCATGATCAGGTTGAGGTCGTTGGTTCTTGACACTACTCTAAAGTTGTTTTTGTCATAGCCCCTTGAAGCAGCCGTATCTTCGAATGACTTTCGAGTTGCCGAACCGTTTTCCCTCCAGATAAACGGCAGCTTGGACAGTTCGTCCATCATAATCGTATCCTTATCCGTATCATAGCTCCCCGGAACAAGCAGCACCGGACGATCAGTAAATATCTCATTGACTTCGATACCAGGCTCCGCTACGTACTCGCCGACAAATCCGATCTCGCCTCTCCTCTCAATGAGACTCTCGACAGTGGCCTTACTGTCGTTCATCTCGATGTAGAATTGAGTGAAAGGGTGTACTTCGCTGAATTTGCGAACAATCTCAGGGAGAAATGCTATACCCGGAACCGTTGATGTCTGCAGCTCGAGAACTCCGTCTAAATTGTCATCTCCGCTATCCAGAGCTTCGATGGCTTGAGCTCGTGCATTCACCATCTCTACGGCGTACTGGTAGAATTTCTGTCCCTGTGGGGTCATCTCTACAGTCCGTCCCTTTCGATCAAGGAGCTTAGTGTTGAGCTCCTTCTCGAGTGAACTGATGTGGGTGCTTATGGTAGGCTGTGTAAAGAACGTTGCATCTGCGGCACGACTAAAGCTCTTGAATCTTACTACATTAACAAAAGCTTCAATTTGTTTAAAATCCATCTTACCTCCACTAACACTATAAAAATCAGGAGCGCCTCACCAGTGAAACACTCCTTCTCGTCATGACAAATTCTATCTCATTTATAATATTGTGTCAAACAATCAACATTGTCTATTTCACGACTATAGAAATTATCTATTCCACACCAATAAGATTGGCTTTCTTTATACCTTCAGCAGCCCTCATGTCCGCAACCAGCCGTTCCAGCCCGCACGTTGCATCGTCCATGTTGAGTGCCAGCATAACATTCGCAATATTATTGACCGGAGGGCTCTGGTTAATCGTCCAAATACTGTACGAATGGCTCGCAATTACTCGTATAAGCTTCTCCAGCACTCCGGCCTCGTGGCGCAGCTGCAACGACATAATCGCCCTCTTGCTGGTCTTACGAGCGCTGAGCTCCATCACGTAATCCTTGTATTTGTAATAGGTACTCCTCGATATACCGACAGTTCTCACTGCCTCGCTTATGTCCGACACCTCACATTCTGCAAGCAGCCGACTGGCCTCGACGACTTTTTCAAAATATTCGGGAAGGATCTTCTTATCTACTATAAGATATCTACTATCCACTGTTACACCCTGCCTTTGCCGGCATACTGCACGACTACGGACTTCATCTCTTCCACATCAATGATGTCCTTGTGCTTTATCTCCTTGTCAAATATCGAGCTGAGCGAGCCGGGAATCTCTGTTCCCGACACCTTGGAGAGCAGTTCCATGTCCTCCATATCATCACCCGAGGCCTTCTCACCAAGTGCCGCGAGAACTGCACCTGTGAACTTGTATGGAGAAGCTGTCGAGAGAACAACATTCTTGCAACCCGCATTACCTGCAGCCTTCAGGTATTTGTCCGAAGCCGCCCAAGCAATAGCCGTATGTGTATCCATCAGGTAGCCGGCATCCTTAAACAGCTTGCCAATCGCAGCTGCCCCCTCTCCATCAGAGCAGGAAAAGCCTGTAAAATCATTCTTTATCCGAGCCAGCTCTTCCTCGCCTATCCGGTACTCTCCACGCTCAGCCAGTTCCTTCATATATGCCTTAGTCTTATCAGCACCGCAGACGAAGAACAACAGTCTCTCCAGATTGCTGGATACCAGAATATCCATCGAAGGTGAGGACGTCTTGTAAAAATGTCTCTTCTTATTGTAATGTCCCGTTTCCAGGAACTCAGCCAGCACGTCGTTTCTGTTAGATGCGCAGATCAGCTTTCCTACAGGCAGCCCCATCTGCTTGGCCAGATATCCGGCCATGATATCTCCGAAATTGCCTGTCGGAACCGTATAATCGACCGCATCGCCGAGCTGTATATCCCCGACCTCGATGAGAGATTTGTATGCTGAAAAATAATATACAACCTGCGGAACCAGCCTTCCAATATTGATAGAGTTTGCGCTGGATAACGAGACTCCTGAGCACGGCTTTGGGATCTCACGAAACAGGCTTTTGACGCCTGACTGCGCATCATCAAAGTTGCCTCTCACACCAAAGGCCTCGGTATTTGCCCCGGACTGCGTTACCATCTGCAGCCTCTGCGTCTCGGAAATACCTTTATCCGGATAGAACACGGCAATCCTGATACCGGGCACATCCGAAAATCCATGGAGTGCAGCGCTGCCGGTGTCTCCACTGGTAGCTGTCAGTATCAATATCTCGTCGCTGAAATTGTTGAGCTTGGCCGCCTCAGACATGAGGTTGGGAAGTGCGGAAAGTGCCACGTCCTTAAACGCACAGGTTGGTCCGCGGAACAGCTCGAGCACATACCTGCCATCTACGCTTACCAGAGGTGTAATCTCTTCAGCGCTGAACTTATCTCTGTAGCTTCTCTCGACTATCGAATCTATCAGCTTTTCACCGTAATCAGGAAAGAATTTGCCAAATATTTTTTTTGCCATTCCCCTGTAATCTTCGGATATCACATCCCTATAATCCAGTACTAATTCGGACAAATCCTCAGGAACATACAGTCCGCCGTCCCGAGCCAAGCCCTCAAGCACTGCCTGCGACGACGAAGCATTGTGGTTTACATCTCTTGTACTTATATAATTCAACATTTTATCTCTCTTTTCTGTTGCGTATTTTGTGCGTTTATGATACATTATTCTTCGTAGAAACACAAGTGTTTTTCACACAAGGACACTTGCGATTTTGAGAAGAAATGTCCATAATCATAATACATATGGATATTAGAGAGGATACATAACATACAATTATGAAGATTGCAATTCTAGGATACGGAGTAGTCGGCAGCGGCGCATACGAAGTCGCTAAGACTGCAGATAACATAGAGGTCAAGCGCGTGCTGCACAGGCGTGCAGTAGCTGAACTGGGAGATATCGTCACGACAGATTATGACGACATCATAAATGACAGAGAGATTGAACTGGTGGCTGAGTGCATCGGCGGTCTTCATCCTGCATACGAGTACGTAGCTGCTGCTATCAAGAGCGGCAAGCACGTTGTGACACCTAACAAGAACCTCGTAGCGGCATATTGGAACGAGCTCCATGCGCTAGCAGACCAATACGGTGTGGAATTACGATTCACAGCCTCTGCAGGCGGCGGCATACCATGGCTCTTTAATCTGAGGCGCCAGTCGAGAAGCGATGAGATACTCGCGATCAGCGGAATAGTAAACGGCACGTGCAACTACATTCTTGACACGATGCATAACGAGCCTGTCGACTTCACCGAAATATTAGCCAAGGCGCAGGCGCTCGGATATGCCGAAAAAGATCCGACTGCGGATATCTGCGGCTTTGACACGCAGCGCAAGTGCGTCATCTCCGCCAACCTCGCATTCGGGTTGAGTATTACCGAGGATGAGGTGCCGGTATTTGGTATACAGAACATCAACGCGGGAGATATCAAGTATTTCCGGCAGCACAGCTATACCTGCAAGCTCCTCATGAACGCAGGTCTCACGGAGTATGGAGCTTATGCATATGTCGAGCCTACTCTTGTCGGCAAGGGCGCACTCGAGGAAAGTGTTCCTGCCAACAACAACCTCATCAGCCTGACAGGCAACCATATCGGCACACTTTCCTTCTACGGACAGGGCGCCGGTAAATTCCCTACAGGCACATCCGTAATTCAGGACGTGCTCGACATCGAGAGCGGATGGGGCTTCAAAGCAGCAGACAGCAAGAAGATTAACGTAACCATCGACAACGCTATTGAATCGCACAGATACTACGTAAGAGAGAATGGAGAGCGCAGAATCACAGAGCCGATGAGCGTCGCAGCAGCTCATGAGATAGCTGCAAAGAGCAGCGACGACAGCTTCTTCATGGCCGGAATAAGGGAGTAATACGGATGATTAAGGTTGCAAAATTTGGTGGTTCTTCACTTAGCGACGGGGAACAGTTCGCCAAGGTTAAGAATATTATCGATCGGGATCCTGACCGCCGCATGGTGGTAGTATCTGCTCCGGGACGAAGATCCGCGGAAGACAACAAGGTGACAGATCTGCTGTATCTGGTCAAGGCGCATATCAAATACGATGTATCGTATGACAGCATCTTTGAGATAATCGAACAGCGTTACATGGATATCAGATCCGAGTGTCACCTCACGCTCGATCTGGACCGCGAGTTCGAGATTATCAGAGACAAGCTGGATAAACGAATCTCCATGGACTATCTGGCTTCCAGGGGAGAGTTCCTCAACGCCAAGCTGATGGCTGAGTACCTCGGCTATCAATTTGTCGATGCGGCTGACCTCATCAGCTTCAAGTACAACGGCGAAGTGGATATGGACAAGACCGAGGAGAATTTCAAGGAGATATTCGAGGTATACAACAGAATTGTAATGCCCGGTTTCTACGGAAGTCTTCCAAACGGCGAGATTAAGGTGTTTTCACGTGGTGGCTCCGACGTATCCGGAGCGATTGCCGCAGCCTCGCTGGATGCCGATGTGTACGAGAACTGGACAGATGTGTCCGGCATCCTCATGGTCGACCCTCACATAGTTGATAATCCTAAGAGCATCGCGCGCGTGACGTACGCAGAGCTGCGAGAGCTCTCCTACATGGGTGCGGCCGTCCTTCACGAGGACACAGTGTTTCCTGTTCGCGCCAAGGATATCCCGCTCAACATCAGGAATACCAACGAGCCCGATAATCCGGGAACTATTATCCGTGAGAGCTTCGGTGCGGCGAGTCCGGAGGAAAGCCACAGATTCATCACCGGAATCACCGGCAAACGAGACTTCTCGCTTATCAAGATCGCTAAGGGTAATATAGGAAACAACCTCAATACGCTGCGCAAGGTAATCGACATCTGTGAGCAGTACGACATACCTATATCACAGATTCCGAGCGGTGTTGACAGCTTCTCCATAGTAACTCCAACCGCAAAATTAGAGCACCGCAAGTACGACGTGCTGTCTGCTATCAAGCGAGAGTGCGGTGTGGATGCTGAAATCGATCAGGGTATCAGCATAATAGCTATAGTCGGCAGACAGATGGCTTACAAGACCGGAATCTCAGGAAAAATCTTCGGAGCACTGGGGGTCAACAAGGTCAACATACGCATCATCGAGCAGTGCGCGGACGAGATCAACATCATGATCGGCGTGTTTAACGATGATTTTGAAAAGGCCATCAGGGTTCTATACGAGAGCTTCGCAAAATAGAAATATCACATCAGAAAGGGGTTCGAGAGTCGCGGCTTCTCGAAGCGGGAGAAACAAGATATGCAGAAATACAGATTAGGAATCCTCGGCGCCACCGGTGCCGTAGGTCAGGAAATGCTCAAGGTGTTGCAGGAGAAGGACTTCCCTCTCTCAGAGCTCCGTTTACTCGCCAGCAAGCGAAGCGCAGGCAAGGAGGTTCAGACGGAGAAGTACGGCAAGGTTGCGATACAGGAAGCAACAGACGATTCTTTTGAAGGCTTGGACTTCGTACTGGGCGCTGCCGAGAACGACATATCAGTCAGATTTACGCCGGCAATCAAGGCTTCGGGGGCTACCTACATCGACAACTCGAGTGCATACAGGCTTGAGCCTGATGTGCCGCTAGTCGTACCGGAGATCAACCCCTATGACGCCTTTAAGCATAGCGGCATCATCGCTAATCCAAATTGCTCGACAATCATCACACTTGTAGCTATCAATGCTATCAACAAGCTATCGCCTATCAAGGGTATCTACGCTTCGACATATCAGGCCGTGAGCGGAGCCGGCGCAGGCGGTCCTGTCGAGCTGTTTGAGCAGACCGGACAGGTGCTTGCAGGCGAAGCTATAACACCGCCTAAAGTGTTTCAGCATCAGATAGCATTCAACGTAATTCCTCATATCGGAGGCTTCAAGGATAATCTCTACACATCCGAAGAGATGAAGCTCCAAAACGAAGGACGCAAGATCATGCATTTGCCTGAGCTGAATGTATCCTGCACATGCGTCAGAGTTCCGGTCGAACGCTCGCACTCCATCTCCGCCAACGTAATTACCGAGAGCAGGCTGGATCTCGATGAAGTTAGAAAGGCTATTGCAAGCGCAGAAGGCTGCAAGCTGGTCGATGTGCCGAACGATATGAGCTATCCGATGCCTATCGATACTAGCGATCAGGACATCGTGTTTGTGGGTCGCATCAGACGTGACCTTGTGTGCGAAAACGGCATCAACCTCTGGTGCGCAGGAGATCAGGTGCGCAAGGGCGCTGCAACCAACGCGGTGCAGATAGCCGAGCTGCTGATCCAAGCATAAATTGAAGCCATATATCCAAGCTCCGTGTATCAGTGGGTGCGCGGAGCTTTCATTTCTTTTCTTTCTTCGCTTTTCCCGCCTTCTCTGCGTCGATTATCTTTTGTATCTCCACAAATCTCTTGATCTTCTGCGTGCTGGTCTTCTCCATAGGCTCGTCAGTGGTGTACACTCTCTTGATGCGCTTGTATGTCGGCAGCTTATCGTTGATTTTCTCAACATCAGCCTCTATCGATTTATGAATTTCTTCCGTTGTTTTGCCTTCAAAATCCTCAGGATTATACACTAGCTTGAGTGCTACTACGGGATCACGGTCATCACCGTCATTCGGAATACCTGCGACAATCGCCTCTTCTTTGTATGAGAGAGAATTTAGCTCCTGCTCTATCTCTTCAGGGAAAACGTTCTTGCCGTTCTTGAGCACGATCACGTTTTTTTTGCGACCCGTAATGTAGAAATAACCATCCTTGTCGCGATACCCGAGGTCACCTGTGTGGAACCAGCCGTCGTAAATGCAGGCCTTCGTCGCCTCCTCATTCTCGTAATAGCCGAGCATGACGTTCTCGCCGCGCGCGATTATCTCGCCGATGCCGTTCTCATCCGGATCGTAAATATCCATGCTGACCCCTTCTATTGGAACTCCAATGGAGCCCGGTCTTCTGTGATCCGGTCTCTCAGCAGCGAGCACAGGTGATGTCTCTGTCAGGCCATAGCCCTGCAGGCAGATAACACCGAAGTCGTGCCACCCCCTGATGCACTCAGGATCAGCGGCTGCAGCTCCGAGGATAACCATGCGGAGGTTTCCGCCAAAAGCCTCGAGCACACCCTTAAATACGTTACGTCTGATATCGATGTGAGCCTTACCCAGCACTCTGACAAATCTACCCATGGTTTTAAGTCTGCCGGTCATCCCCTCCTTCTCAGCCTTCTTAAGAATTCTGCTGTACATGGTTTCAATCAGGAGTGGTACTCCTACAAATATTGAAACCTTATATTCCTTGAAGTTCTGCTGAATATGCTTGAGGCCATCGCAATAAACCGTACAAGCCCCGGCAGCCAAAATTACCAACTGACACGTCAATCCAAAGGTGTGATGATACGGCAGCAGCGCGATATTAATATCTGTTGCATATATCGGTTCTGATGCAAGAGTGTTAACGACATTGGACACAACATTCCTCTGAGACAGCATAACTATCTTGGATTGCGAGGTTGTACCTGATGTGAATATAAGGAACGATGCGATATCCGGGTCTATTCTCACCCCTGAGAACTTGTCTGCTCCGCTGTCGATTAATTCCTTGCCTTCAACTGTAAGATCGAAAATATCAGTTCTATCCTCAGCCTTAAACAGCGGAAACGCATACTTAATACCGGTCTTACCGGATTCAAGCGCCTTGAGCACTCCCGTCTCCTCTTGCTTGTCATAAAATATAACCTCCGCCTCACTTCTTATGAGTGACGACTCGAACTCCTCATACTTGAGCTCCTTGTCGAGCGGAACAGTGATATTGCCCGTAGTGAGCGTAGCCATGTTGGCCAGATACCAGTTATAGCTGTTCTTTCCTATCACGACAATTCTCTTGCCGGAGAATTCCCTGCCCAGAAAGGCCTCGCCGAGACACCTGATTTCCTCGTAATATCTGATATATGTGATATCACGGTATTCGCCCTTGTCGGTCTTAAGCCTAAACGCCTTGTTGCCCCCGTATCTGCCGACCGCCAGCTCCAATATTTCTCTAATATTCTCCAAAATAACCTCCGTCTATCTACGTAGCCTAAATGCCTTCCTAATACGTAGAGCTCTAAAGCTTCATACGCATACACGCAGTATTCCGACGTGCCGGGAAAGTGCAATTTACGAAAATTTTTAAAATAGTTTTGAAAACTATATTATTTAGTATTATAATCTAACATATGCTGATGATACTCTAATCATCGGGGTTTAGCAATGGTTAATTTGATTTTTATACAAGATTACTGATAAATTCTGTTTTATTTAACGCTGAATTTATGTTTGAAGCTCACGCTCACCTATGGTACTATCCCTGTATGGAGCGCGGCCGGAAAGGAATTATGACGCACAATCGAGATATACGGAATATACGGCGCAGCACGCGGCTGCGTCTGCCGAGATGGCACGAGTTGCCTGAGATGGGGCTATATATGGATCAGATGCTGTCGCTGATCAACCCGCATTTTGAAGAGAACTACGGAGAGAGCTATCTGCTCACCAGCACAATGGTCAATAATTATGTCAAGCTATGCGTAGTTCCATCGCCGGTCAAAAGGCGCTACGACAGGAGCACAGTCGCCAGACTGTTCGTAATTATCACGCTAAAGTCGATCTTCAACGTGCAGGAAATCGCCGAGCTGATAGCAGCTCTTAACGATGACGATGCCGGTCACGAGTTGTCCGAATCGTACAACCTCTATTGCTCTACACTGGAGTCAGCAATAGATTCGACCTATGCCGACAGCATCTCGCACACCAAGCCGGACGATGATTATCTCCGTGTAATCGAAGATGTTGCAACCGCCGCCGCCTACCAGCTCATAGTTAAGCGCAGGCTCAAGCTGAGAAGAGAAAGGAACAGAATATGATATATAAGCCGGAGGGCGTGTGCGCCCAGCTGTTAAGTCTCGAGATCGAGGACGGAATAGTTAAATCAGTGGAGTTCATAGGTGGCTGCGCCGGCAACGCGCAGGGTATCTCCAGTCTCGTCAAGGGAATGCATGTCGACGACGTGATTGAGAGACTCGAGGGCATCAAATGCGGCTTCAAGGACACCTCATGTCCGGATCAGCTGTCCGCAGCACTCAAGCAGTACAAGGCAGAGCACCGATAAGTCATACAAAAGGTCTTGGCGCAATAGCGGCATATACATATACATATACATATACCGTTCAGCTCACCTGTGCGGCCGGGGCGTGAATCCCAGTTGCGAATTTTAAAGGGCAGCACCCGTATAAAAGCGGTGCTGCCCTTCTGCATGTTATCATCATGTACCCAATATGCGATGTGCATGAACATTGCTACGCCAAAAGCACTAATCGCGGAAGAACCTCATAAGACCGTTGTATATATACGGGAACGAGTAATAATAGCGATGCTTGCCGGGGAACTCCGTGTACATGAGATTGCCTTTTTCAAAATTTGTATCCGTATAGGTGAACTGCTCGGGATACCCACGCAGCGTCTCGACTACATGCTCGGTCGCACTGTGCATGAAATCCTTATCACCGGATGCCGCATATATCCTGTAGTCGCTCTGCTTGTATCCGGAAGCCCTTGCAGAGGCGGCAAGCGAAGGAGAGGTAGCATCGTCCTGCGACTTCACGTAGCCGGATTCATCATAGTAGAGAGGCATACTTATAGGCAGGTAGTACTTGAAAATATCTATGTGGTTGCGAAAAGCCCACCAAGCGGTGCTTCCTCCGAGGGAGAAACCGCCAATACCTCTGTGATTGCGCGACTTTCTGAATTCTGCAGCTGTAGGCTCCGTCGCATAGGTGCTATATTTACCCTCCACTGCAGGCATCAGATCGTTTGTAATCTCCATCCCCATTGCCGTCTGTATATTTTCCACATTCCTGCCATATTCAAATGTATATGTCGGAGTCACAACGATAATCGGCTTGATATCACCGTTCTGTATCATGTTGTCGAGTATGTGCTTGAAGGCGTGCGGACTGTTCGGCGTACCGAGGAATGTGGTATTTGAAGCTCCGTAGCCATGGTTGAGATAGAAAATATCGTATTTCCTGCTCTTGTCATATCCATATGGCAAATACACCATAGCGTTCTTATCAACTACCCTGCCACTTCCGTCGATAAGAGTTGTCTTATAGGAAAGCTCCTCAACATGACCCGGTTCCCCAGACGGCCTTTCATACGAAGACGGAAGCTCAACTGCTTTGGTCGGAACGGGTTTGAGCTTATGCTGTCCCGACTTGTCTCCTGCTGTATTTCTAATCGATAATACGTAAATCGCCGCCAACATAATTATAGCTATTATAAACAATGCTTTTTTGCTCTGTATTAATGATTTCAAATTCCTAATCCCCTTATTCGCTCAGAATATGCGTAAAATGAAAACCTCGCAACCCTTGAGATTGCGAGGCTCTTTTGGCGGAGAGAGGGGGATTTGAACTACAAACCCAACCATTATTTGCAATTACTTACACTATATACACATTGAGATTTCAACGATTCTATAAGGTGATAAAATGCATCATTTTATAAAACACTTTCAAAAAGTCACGAAATAGTCACGTTTTTCATTTTATTTTTTCGCAAGAATTTACGACTCTATTATTAATAGTGTCAAGCAATTATCCTTCCACCAAAACACCTGAACTGATTATCGACATTATACCATATATTAAAAGAACGTCCAGCCAAAGGCCCCCAAATCTATGGCTACAAGTGCATTAATTAACGTAAATACAATTCTGTCTCCTGTATGCATAATCTACCTCATGTATCTTGTGTTGCCTTGCCAGATGCATACCCAGCCTGATGGAATCCTAGCCCAGTTACCTCTAATCTCCAGAACAGTTACACGAGTTCCGGCAGCAAGGACTGCATAAACACCTACTCTGGCATGCTTCTTTCCATCAGGTGTAAGCTCACTACGTTTCTTATTTCTAAATCCTGTGCCGGGACCGGTGCGTACACGCATATCCATCGTAAGCGTATAAGTACCACCGGCTACTACATTAGTAGATACTCCTGCGCCGGTTCCAACTTTAACAAGATAATCCATACACACCCATCCGCCTGCATTAGGAGCATACCCCCAGTTCCCGGATATCTGTGTAACAGTAACTTTAGTGTTATTTGCAAGCCCGCCTATTTTAGCGTAGCTTGTACCTGCACCACCTCTCACATTAAGTCCTATGGGAGATTTAACTTGATAAAGTGTGGATACACTTGTGCCTGATGGTGCCGATGGGTTTGGACTGGGAGTAGGTGCCGGAGCTGTACTTCCATCTACAATACAAGACCAAAGTGTAGGAATAAGTCCCCGCATATGCTCCTCGTAAGTATACCAACCATCATGTCCTCTGCTTCCGGAATCAGATACGTACAGATAATGCTTGCCATTTCTGTACTCATATCCTTTTACGATAGCAACAAAATGACCGCCACCTGTCCATGTGATACCTCCACGTGTACCTGCTCTAAAGAGTATAACTCCCCATCTGTTACCTTTAGCCATTTCATCAAAGAACGGCTGCATAGAGCTGTGCTGAATAGCAGGACAGCCATATGCATCAAGTGCCGCCTTAATGCCGCTCCAGTAAGTTCCGTTGCCATTTGAAGCATAGCCGTGTGATGTAAGCCAATCAGCAACATCAGCAGGCGTAACACCAGAGTGTTTAGAACTAACGATATTAGCTATAGCAGTAGGACCGCAGCCAGAAGCTGCCATGGTCCTACCTGCATATGCTTTTTTTGACCAACGCGGATCATACTGATTAAACCACATACTACCCATTCATCTTTCCTCCCGTATTAATTTGTTCTTCAGGGGTTGGCTCTGCATACTGCGCATCAATCTCAGGGAGCTTGTTTGCAGGTTTAGTATAACTCATAGCAAGGTCACTATCCTTTGCACCTTTGGTAGTAGGGTCTGTCACTACACCGAGAAGTACAAGAATACCTACAAGCATAGACGCCAGCTCCATAAGCTTTTCCTGCTCAATCTGCGGCGCAATATTCAGAACTTCCAGTATTCTGTATATGAGCGTTAGTACTGCTGCAATAAATGTCAGAAGCCACACCTTGTTCTTAAATCTAACCTTCCAATTAATTTTCATTGTGTTCTCCTTTCAGTCAATAAAAATACCGAGCTATGCCCGGATAACTAATAACTAACTTAATTAACGACGATCGTCCTCGAGGTCGTCCAGTCTGTGATTCACAACCTTTATTTTTTCAGCTAATACTGGAATTCTAGTCGCGAAATCATTATGCTTCCGAACCTCGTCAGTTAGGCGATCAATCTTGTATTCCGTAAGACTAGCAGTCTTACGGATTCCATATAGGGACCCTGCCCCTGCTCCCAGGGCGGTTATCCCTGCCACTATGATACTTGTCCAATCAATCATTATGTCTTCCACCTCATTTTAATAATTCACGTTATTGATTGTACACATTATAAATGTATAGATTATCTTGCTCCTGCCAATACTGCTGCTTGAATTCATAGATGTGTCCTTTAATAACCGGACACATCATTGTGCCGTAGTGCTGGTTGTACTCAATAGTACACATTCCGACGAAGGCGTTGTCGGTTTTGTCATTGCAAAACATATAAGATGTGTTAGCTTGAGCTCTGCCTCCACGGACGATGATTCCGTCAAGCGGAGCCGTCCATGTCGCACCGAAATCGATTCGTTCCTGCACCAGCTTTTTTTCTTCCAGGCCTTTTAACTTATTCTTGACCTCAAGCATAAATTTATTGAGAGATATCATTACTTAACACCTCCCAACTTCATTTTTACAAAAGTTTTAAAAGCCTTGATTTTACTGCGTTTTACCCCCCCCACATAGGATATAACGACTTGTACATCGCAGTTGTTCCAATCAGCTCCGGATATTAGCTTAAGCGACTTACTTATAACAACTGCGGCCAGCCCCCATTCTATGTACCCTCCGCTACCGTAATTGAGTTGCGGGTAGGACAAAGGTAGCACGTAGTTGGAGTAGTGCACTGTTCCGCTTATCGACACAATTTTATCGACATCGATATCAAGGACTTCTAAATTGTTGATGCCCTTCCGGATGTTGATATGCTCTGTCACAACTTTTGTCCTGATGCCCGTATCTAAGGCATCGATGCTCTTAAATTTATTCATCATCGCTTCTAGCGTATTTTTTACCGAAATCATATCATCTACCTCCTATACACTGATGCTCGACCCGAAAAAATCTACTAGTTCGGATTCTAAACTCGGGCTGTTGATATGCACGTCTATGACACTGATTTCCGCTGTCCGTATGTCTCGTCTTAACTTAGTGATCGAGTTCTGCAGATTTCCCGCTGCAGTGCCTTCCACTGCACTCTGCAGTAACCCCACATACTGATTAGATATCGACTCGAGATTTAACGGTGTAGGGAACGCCGGGACTACCATTCCGCAAAGTTCCCTGTCCAGTCTTACATCAACAATATTGTTATTTGTAATTTCAGTAGCGGCAGGCATTACATATACATCCGCAAGTGCCAGCTCGTAATAATTCGATTCTCTAATTAATTCAGGAGCTGTTGGCGTTGTGGATGGGACTCCTTCCTTCTTGTATATTTCTATGCCTCTGACACTATCAGAATCGTCCATTCTTATTACGATTCTGTCTATCCTCTTTAGGGATGGGTGTGCAGCACTGATTGTAATATCCCTCTTGCTTGCTTCATATCCTCTCGTACCTTCAATGTGACAACCACCGGGTAACACACTAAGTGTCATATTATTAGATGCAATTACCTGTAGTTCACTGCCATCCGCATTCATCATAAATACTCCGTTGCTCCAACACAACTTGTTGAAGGTGCGCTCGGTTTTATGATCTATCGCCCTATCGCCGTATGGCTCAGCTGTTGTTATATGAGAGATAAATGGATAACTTATCATATATTCTCCTTCCTATATACCAACCGGGATATATTTTGCTTTCCTCGGTGTTCCAAAGGTAATCTTAACTTCCAATTTGTTTTTGCTATATGTTTCGCTTACTTCAACTATTCGCGCTTTGAATGTTTGCTCAATTTCATCGAATGATATGCTGCATAGGTCTCCAATGTCATAATCCTTCAAATAATAGGTGTTGTTCTGAATTACGTCAGCAACTATTGTTTCCTGTTTATAATGATTAAGCATATCAACCTTGGCCTGCTGTCTCATTTGCTCGCGTATTTGCGCCTCGTTAGCCGGCTTGAGTTCAATTCCTGACACGTTTCCTTCGATTACTTTTTTAGGATAATAGTCCACATCCCTAGGCCTATTATTTGCATCAATATAATGCTCTGTAATCCTTCCCTTGCGCTGTCCGCTTTCATCAGAAATAACCTCTTCATTGCTGAACCCTGTTGTTTCCATCGTTTGAGCAATTTGATAATACGGGAACGAGTCACTATCATCGTATTGATATTCTATGCGTGATACATTTTCATATCCTTTGCCAAATATTACTTGTTCACTTATGTCTCGTCCTAGTTTTATACCGATCAGATATGTAAAATGAGGTTCGTCCGGGTCTTTTTCCCATTTTTCCATTACTGGCCCGAGAGGCCACTTCCTAATTTCAATTATAGGAGACATGTTCCACAGTATGAGATAACTTCTAATTACCTCCCCTATATTGTCGCCTTGCTTTATCGATAGGTTAACTTCGTCCGGCCATTTGCATCCTCCAGCTATATATATTCCTCCGATAAAAGATGGCCTTGGTTGTTTCTCTATACCAATGGCGTTATCTATAAGCGCGTAGGCTTCAATTGTAGAGCTAACCCAGTCATCCCATTCCGGATGCTCAGTTGACTTCGCAAATACGTTGCTGTTTTCTCGAGCTTGAACTAAATCTATTAGTTTTTCCAAGAAATATCCTTTTGCGGCTTGAATTGTCAAGTCAAGTGCAACGAGGTTGAATAATAAACCTCATAAGGAGTTAGGTAGCCTAAGCATTTTCGAGGTCGTCTGTTTAATTCATCCACTTTGCTTTGTATATATTCATCGCTGTACTTTGAAAGATCGGTTCCCTTCGGGAAGTATTCGCGAATTAAACCGTTAGTATTTTCATTTGTTCCACGTTGCCATGGCTGATGCGGCTGTGGAAAGTAAAACTGTACATTGTTTAATGCTGCCGAAGTTTCTGCATGCTTGGCAAATTCCTTTCCGCGATCTGGAGTAATGGAGAATAATGGCTGTTCTTTAAGACATTTAATCATAATCTCACTCACAAGAGTGGAAGTTTTCTTTTCTGCCTTCATGCATAGAAGAAATCGACTTTTTCGGTCTGCGAGTGTAACTAGACAAGGACCATTCTTCTTTCCGGCAACAGTATCACCTTCCCAATCCCCAATACGTGAACGACTCTCTGCCTCGGCAGGTCGCTCTGAGAGATTGTTGCTAATAACTATTTTGCCACGTTTTTCAGTGTGTTCTTTAG
>NZ_ALNL01000009.1:0-86088 GCF_000293155.1 Mogibacterium sp. CM50
GCGTTATTATACAGAACCGATATAGGGTTGCCGATGGCATTAGGGAAGAACTGCTCTCCTGAGAATCCGATACCTCTAATACTCCCATGACTGTTTAAGCCGGAATTTGCTTCCCAATCATCTTTATCTGAAGCTTCAATCTCCCAGATTAAGTCAAGGTCTATTCCCGATTTTGTTTTTCCTACATAAGTTATTCTACCCGATGTTCCGGTATCTGTACTGAACATTTTGACAGGGCTACCGGGTCTTTCGGAACCAAAATCAGAGCTGCCGTTAAGATGCCCAATTTCAGTTCCTGATATGAGTTCTACTTCCGTTTTATCTGTCCAGCGAAGCCCTTCCTCTGTTAGGAAATTATCATCGGTAAGATTCTCTCCCACCAAATCTATTTTAATTTTCTTGAAATAGTCAGCCCCGCGGGCACCTTCATCGTAGCTGCCGGATACCCGCACATCGCTAATGCTCGGAGTATTATCACCGGATGGGAAAGACTCTTCAGATAATACTCCCGTCCCTGTGCTGATATCTCCGATGTCCGCATAGTCCGCAGTCATTGCAATTGGACTAAGATTGAATAGAATAATACAAATTAAAATCAGTAATAGAAGAACTTCTTTTTATCATTACACACAGCTCCTAACGTAAACCACACTCTAATATATTTACGTTAACACTTATAGCACTAATATTGATCAATATTCAATATATTATCCGCATGCTCCTAAATCTTTTTATTTACAGCTTTGCTATTGACACGCATCTCTGACGTCTCTGACGTCAATCTCACCGGGGCGTTCGAGGACTTACGGCTTGAATGAGTTGCCATATTATATAAGATAAGCCTCAACAATCCTTTCATCGATGTACTGTCATTAGAATTTAATGGGGCTGCGGGAACTGCTTAAATGTTGCATCCCCAAACTGTTGACATTTACAAAATTGACTATTTTTACCGAATTATATATTCAAGCAATGGTTAGAGTTGTATAATAGATCTATCACTGATTTAACCCGTGCGAGAGCACGGAAGAAATGGAGGAACATTATGCTAGATAATTCTAAACTGGAAAGAATTGTTGCTAAGATGAAAGAGCAGGATATGCCTCAGATGATTATTTCCGATCCTGTAAGCATCTTCTATCTGCTCGGCAAGTGGATTATTCC
Source organism: Mogibacterium sp. CM50 (assembly GCF_000293155.1). Classification (NCBI taxonomy): domain Bacteria; kingdom Bacillati; phylum Bacillota; class Clostridia; order Peptostreptococcales; family Anaerovoracaceae; genus Mogibacterium; species Mogibacterium sp. CM50. Next base: position 1,165 of record NZ_ALNL01000009.1, read on the forward strand.
GGGTGAGAGAATGCTCGCTCTATACGTCAACGTAAACGGCGATAATCACCTTGTACTTAACAAGCTATTCCCACAGACTGAGGACCTCGGTGTGCCTCTAACTTACTACGATGACATTGAGGATGCTGTTGAGATTCTTGCAAAGTTCGTCGAGAAGGACAAGAGGGTAGGTGTCGACAAGAACTGGCCGGCCAGATTCCTGCTCAGACTGCAGGAGCTCGGCGCCGGAAGCGCATTCACAAACGGTTCTGTAATCGTTGACAAGGTCAGACAGATCAAGGATGCCGGCGAGTACAAGACTATGAAGGAATCAGCTCTTAAGATCGATCAGGTTATGGACGAGCTAATCCCGTGGGTTGTCAAGGGGTTAACCGAGAAGGAGCTCAATGCTAAGTGCGTAGATCTGTGCAAGAAGGTTGGATTCCAGGGGCTTTCGTTCGATCCTATCACGGCTTATGGTAAGGGAGGAGCAGATCCGCACCACATCACAGATGACAGCAAGGGTAAGTTTGGAGATTCCGTAGTACTCGATATCGGCGGTATGTGGAACAACTACGCATCCGATATTACCAGAACAGTATTCATCGGCGAGATTAGTGACAGACAGAGAGAGATCTACAACATCGTTCTCGAGGCTAACAAGAGAGGTATCGCTGCTGCTAAGCCGGGCAACAAGATGAGCGACGTTGATAAGGCTGCCAGAGACTATATCACAGAGAAGGGCTTCGGCGAGTACTTCACACACAGAACCGGTCACTCCATCGGACTTGAGGACCACGAGGTAGGCGACGTGTCTCTTGCAAATGACGAGATTATCCAGCCGGGACAGTGCTTCTCCGTAGAGCCGGGAATCTATCTGTATGACGAGGGAATCGGGGTTCGTATTGAGGACATCCTGTACATCACAGAGGACGGCTGTGATGTTCTTAACGAATATCCAAAGGAAGAGCCAATCGTTGTTCCTGTGGAGAAATAAATATATTATTAAGGAGAATTTAGTTCAATGGCTAAAGTTACAGAAGGTTATATGCCTTTTCTCGATTACAGGACGTACTACAGAATCGTAGGCGAGAAGAAGGATAACGGCAAGGCTCCACTGATCTGTCTGCATGGTGGTCCGGGCTCGACACACAACTACTATGAAGTCCTCGACAACGTAGCAGATGATGACGAGCGCCAGATCATCATGTACGACCAGCTGGGGTGTGGGAACTCGTACTTGGACGGACATCCCGAGCTGTGGACTCAGGATACCTGGCTGGACGAGCTCGAAGCTTTAAGAGAGCATCTCGGTCTGGACGAATGCCACATCATCGGACAGTCATGGGGCGGTATGATGCAGATTGCATACGCAATTGAGAGAGCGCCTAAAGGTGTTAAGTCATTCGTTATTTCCAGCGGGCACCCATCGAGCAGCCTCTGGGAGAAGGAAGGTCTCAGACGTATCAAGATGATGCCTCAGGACATGCAGGATGCAATCAATCATGCCCTGGAGACAGGAGATTTCACAGGCGAAGCATACGACAGGGCTGTAGCCGAGTATATGCACAGGTACTGCGACTACTGGATCGGTGCGGATGCTCCGGAGTGCTGCACACGCCCTAAGAAGACAGGCGGCGAGGCTTACCTATATGGGTGGGGGCCTAACGAGTTCGCACCTACAGGCTCGCTCAGAGACTTCGAGTATGTGGACAGATTAGGCGAGATTAAGATTCCGTCGCTCGTTTGCAGCGGAATCTCCGACCTGTGCTCACCTCTCGTAGCGAAGACAATCGCAGACGGAATACCGGTTTCCAAGTGGATTCTCTGGGAGAACTCAAGACACACATGCTTCGTAGACAGACACGATGATTACTGCAGGGTGCTCATCGAGTGGCTTAACGAGCACGACAAGTAGACAACCCTTATGTGTGATAGAGGCTAATTATGATTAGTGGTTAGTGATTAAAAGCGCTTAGTTATTAAAAGAGTTATAGAGTTACAGGACAAAATATGTTGGCAAAAGCCGCTGCAGCCATTGAGATTTCAATGACTGCAGCGGCTGTGCCTTTTAAAGGGATACATTCACTACCTACCGCAGAAGGCTAATTACAGAAAAAGTCTCTCCCCCAGCTCGGAAAAGGTTCACATGCGTAGCTTATATGGTTATTTAGATAGAGTTTATATAATAAACAGCTTCTGTTACTGCTATTTCTTTCCAAACAGCTTGGATAGCAGACCCCTCTTCTTATCTGGCTTATCAGCCTCTGTAGCTGGGATATCATAATTGGACTTCTGATACACTACGTTTTCAGCTATTTCATCGTCAGTCATTCCAGTTGTTTCCCGAACTTGTGCCAAAGCCACATCGCGGTAAATGAGGGCGCCGCGTGGATCGCAGAAGCGTATATCCGAATAGCATGTTGATTTATTTAGATCAAAAGGCTGAACTTCCATTACCTCAGTTGCTTCAATAAGTCCACTATCTGTATTTGCAGCATCTTGAAGGGCAAATCGGAAAACGCCCAAGTTATCCGCACCAAATAGTTCAACGAGAATCTTGTGAACTTCTTCATTATTGTCCAGATCATTTAACAGCTCTTTAACGTGCTCCGAATCGATGAAAATGCCTGTCGAATAATTTTCCTCGATCAAATCGTTACCAGGTGCAGGAATCCATGAAGGCAGGACCTCCGACCAAGGTGTGCGGTATCTGTCCATTTCAGAATACCTTTCAATCACAAACGAAAATGCTGCGCCACGAACATACTGATAGTCGCGGAAAAAGCCTCCGATTATGGGAAGTCCGTATAACAAACCTTTCTCAGAGCGGTCTTCTGCATCAAGCGTCGCAAAGTATTTCATATGATCCAGGTACTTCTCGTGAAAGAATTCCTCACCTTGCGATTCGACAAAAGCATTTAGCACGCTCTCATCTCCATCTCTAAGAGCCTTTAATGGTGCAAAATACCATTCCTCCATCTGTGATTTGCTTATTGGATGATAGCTGATATCAAAACCCATATATACTCCTCCTTAAATAATTATTAGCTTAATTAAAATTGTACCGATATCTCCATGCAGATAGGTGGCTTCACTTTATGTTGATTCTTTGGATAATCCGAGTAATTGATCATCGGATACTGATTTAGATAAACTCTAAGAGCCTTGCGGATAGCTTGCATGTTAGAAATAACTCCGGACTCATCACCCCATTTTAAATAGCGCTTAAGACGCACTCCGTTATAGAGCTCGCCATCAAGGTTGTCTTGAGCAGATATTTCCAGATAACTTGAGGAATCATAATCATCTTTTGGGAAATTGAACACCAGATTGGCAAGCATGTCACTGTACAAGGTGTCTGTTAACTTACCTCTCTTACTTGCATTTGTATTCGCTGCCAGGTAGAAAGGCATATCCGGATATTCATTCAAAGTTACTTCGACTTCACCCTCATGTGAAACCTCATCTGACGGTACTTTCCTAAACGTATATGTTCCGCTTCCGTATTTCGAATCCAGATACGAAGTGATTTTCGTCCTACTAAGATTATCGCGCATTACCGTTTTTTTATATTTACGATCGGTAGATACACGTATTGGCATCTCATCGAAATACATCATCACATATTCGTCTCTGACAACGGCTCCGTAATTGTTATTCATATATTCGCACATCGCCTCGAGCTTCGTGCACATAGTTTCAACATCTGCATCGCTTTTTGCATTATAGCTAATCTTAATTATTCCATCTGAAAATTGGAGTTTCTTCCTCTCTTTTGAGCTGAAAAACTTGGGGACTACAATTCTGCCAACCTGTTTCATTCTGTCCTCGGTATATGTGTATGCGGGAACCGGAATTACACCGCCATGACCGATTTTCTGCTTAATAGTATACTTGATGTCGGGGTAATCCGTTGGCGAAATCTGCCAAGTCTTTTTATCTACTTGCCTAATCTTTGCCCTGCCTTCACCATAACGCTTATAGACCAGCTCTGTAATTCTCTCCGTAGTTAAAGGCTCTCCATCAGGCAAAATACATCCGGAACAAAATACCATGATTAATGCTATTATCAGTCCTAATATGTATATTTTTTTCATATACTACTCTCCATCGCAAAATCGGTAGTGTCTAACGACACCTATGAAAAATATTGTCTAACGCTTGTGTTTTCAGGAGGTTGCGCACAGTTTGCATTAAAAATGCGCAATACACCCTTTTCCCTGTATAATGGTAACGACCAAATCACCCCTTAACAGAAAGGATTTAAAGGATTTGTTGATCATGGCCATTATACAATTACTTATCGATGAAATCTATTATCTTACACATACTTCATCAGCCATATTCTGTAATTATTTAAGCAGGCTGGCAATCGTCTGGGGATACTACCATAATCTATGTGCTAGTCCTATATTCGCTTGGTATCTTTTTATATTGTTTCTTAAAGGCTACAGAAAGCTTGCTTGTTTTGGCATATCCGAGCTTTTCCGCAATTTCGGCAATGGATAAACTATTGCCGGATAGCAAGACAAGTGAATGTTCTAATAGGTGTTTTCGTAATTATGTTGCTGTTTTAAGCAGTGTCTTTGAGATATTAACGACAAAATTTCAAGAGTCTTACTTTCATAGTATACCGCCGATGTAATTCCCTCTATCATTTTCTCGCGTATCTGCATGAAAATTCCGGTTATTTCAGGAGTATTATAATCTTTATACATCCGTTACACCACCTGATACTGTATTTTCTTTTTGGATTCAGTTTAAGAAACTCAGCCTTTTTCATGCTTGAATTTATAATCTAAGTGCAACAATTAAATAATGACTCATAGCCTTGGGATAATGGTGTTTGAGAAGACATCCATAACCAAGGAGGAACTATGAGTCATTGCAAACATCTTACACCAATTGAGAGAGAAAAGATATTTATTCTTCATTCTCAAAGCAAAATCACAAGCGGATTTAAGGAAATATGCTTGTAGCTTCCTATACATAAAATGCCGGAAATGTCTGAAACAACAGGCATTTCCGGCATATAAGAAGTTTTGAAAAGTTAGTTAACAATCATATTAGAGTTTTTACCTATATTCATAATGTCCGGGGACATCGACAACGTATACTCTCTCGGGTACCCACCCGAGCGGAAGATGCTCTCCTTTTCACTCGAAGCTTGGATTGGTTTTACGCTTTTCCGCTATGTATGCATTTCTGTGAGCTTGTTGAGCGGCCATACTGCTGAATTTCTGACCGCATCGGCATTTAAGTACCTTTCTTTCCTCGTAATGTCCCTGCTCGGGAACCCATACCTTTTGCTTCGCTTGAGTCTGAGCGCTGCCCGATGACGAAGCGGAACTGCCGCTTGAGCTTCCGCTCTTTTTGTCTTTTGTCTTATCCTTGCTCTTATCTGTAGCCTTATCCTTATCCTTGTTATCCTTTGTGTCAGACGAAGAAGAGGCTTCCGAATCACTATCTGAATCAGAACTGCTTGCAGAGCCGGACTCTGTCTGCTTATCGTTTTTGTCCTTGGCCTTAGCTTTATCCGCGTTCTTAATTGCTTTGCTGCTGCAGCCGATTAAAGAAACGACGACAATCAGTGACAAGACTATTACGCTGACAATTTTAATTCCTGTTTTTACGTTGATCTCAAATTCAGATCTAAATTTCGATTTCAAAGCTCTATTCATATCAGTCCCTTAATCCCTTTAGCATTACCATACACCTATCCCCGTTTTGTGTGTATGGTAATAATAATACCAGTACAAAATATAATAGCACTGCAAATTAGCAGGTAACTATAAAAAACAACAACTATATACAATCCCTATAACTCAAAGGCCGGTATTGCGTATTTCAATTGATGGAAATGTGAATAAATGACAAAATGAAAGTGAGCACGAGGTAAAATACGAAGATAATATTACATATTTCTGTCTCAAATTTTTAAGTAAAGAAGGAAAACATCATGAAGAAAATTTTGCTTTCATTAGTACTGGTGATAACGTTGATGTTCCCGCTTCCTGCCTTCGCAGGCGCTGCTGATACGGAATCGGATACGGGAGCCGGTGCACCGGCGGCAAGTTCAGAGCTGACGGGTGCCGCCGATAAGGAGTCACACGCAGGAACCGATACACCGGCGGCAAGCGCAGAGGCCGGAAGTGCTGCCGATGTCCCTGCTGATTCCGAAAAGTGGACAAGCGAGGATTTCACTTACACTGACATTACTAAAACAGTATATGGTTGTGATTACACGAGAACCATAAATATCGAAGGAAAGGCAATCAGCGGTTTCTCCGCAAAAGGAGAAGCCAAATTTGTAAAGAATAAGAACCTTGTGTTGCCATCCAAAGATGACAAGGGCAACACTATTGTTGGGGTTGCAAGCAACGCCTTCCAGAAGAAGGGCGTTGAGTCGGTCGTATTCCCGTCCGGCATGCTCACTTCATATGACGACACTGTTACCCACAAGATTACGCGCAGAGGAAACTTTGTAATCGCAGAGGGAGCATTTGAAGGGAATAAGCTGACGAACGTTACGCTTCCTGACGGCGTTCTGGCAGTTCTTCCAAATGCATTCATGAATAACAAGATCAAGACAGTTACTTTGCCTAGAACTATCTGGTGGCTTGAGACGCAGGCGTTTGCGAATAATCAGATCAGCAAGGTTAATTTTCCGCTTACAACTTATTTCCAGTTGGAAATGCACGGTATGACCTTCGCCAATAACAAGATTAAATCTGTTAGACTTCCGGACTTTACAGCGGTAGTAAATAAGTTCGTGTTTGTCGGGAACCCGGGTATGGAACCGATGTCCGCCGAGGGTAAGAAGGCACTCAAAGGCAACTTCGCGAACAGCGGGGTCGTGTACATGTATTCCGGAAATCTCGACCATAAGAATATGGACAGAATCCATACGACGGACAAGACCACGGCTAATACCAAGTCGTGGGTTCAGAAGCTGGTCAATTATGACGGTACCCCTGAGACTGAAAATAAGGATACCGAGTCTTGGAATGTAAATGACTTTACTTTTGACGGTCAGAAGATCACCGGCCTCAGTGCGAGTGGTATTGCGAAGCGTAAGGTTAACAAGGATCTCGTGCTTCCGGATTACAACGCAGAGCTGGATAAGGTTACGGAGATAGCGGATACAGATTCGACAACGGGTCTATTTGCTACAGCAGATGAAAAATTTGACTCCGTTACGCTCCCTATGGATTTGGAGAAGGTAGGAAAGAACGCGTTCCGTGACTCGGGACTCAGTGAAGTGGCTTTTTCACCGATCCTTAAGAGCATAGGAGAAACTGCTTTCCAGGGGAACAGCATTAAGACAGTAGTTTTGCCGGACACAGTGACTTCACTCGGTAGAGGAGCTTTTGCAACTAACCCTAAGCTGGAGAAGATTGATCTGCCAAACAACCTGTCAGAGATTCCTGACAGTGCGTTTGGGTGCAGTGATAACAAGAACTGGATGACCGGGCTGACATCTGTCGATATCCCTGCGAGCGTCAAGAAAATCGGGGCAAGAGCATTTGCAGGGAACAATTTCACTGATATCAAAGTGCCTAAGGGCGTTACAGAGCTCGGAGACTACGCATTTGCAACCAAGAATTACCTGCTTAAGGAAGCGCCGATTTGCAATCTGGAGCTGCCGGAGGGGTTAACGGCCATTGGTAAATATGCATTTAGAAATAAGAAGGTTGCCGAGGTTAAGCTGCCGGCAACAGTGACAGCACTGCCAAAGAACGTATTCGCTAAAGAAATTACTTCAGCGTCCGGAAAGACCGAAAAGTACGATTTGGTAACTAAGGTGTACGTTGACGATATTTCGAAGTACGGCGACGCCGGCAAGTTCCCTAAGTCTGAATTCCACAAGATCCTATCAGCTGATATAAACGTGTGGAATGCTGAGGATTTCACGTATGCAGACGTTGATTTAGACAGCAACAATTCACCTGCACCTGCGCAGGATAACATGAACGTCATAACAGGAAAAATCCGTGTAGTAAGCGGCCTTACAGATAGCGGAAAGGCTAAGCTCAATAACAATAAGAACCTCGTGGTACCGTCAGTCGATGTTGACGGCAATAAGGTGCAGGGAGTTGGAAACAGTGCGTTTAAGGGCATTGGACTGGAGAGTGTGGAGCTACCTGAGAATGTAAAAGCCCCAAGCAACGGACAGTGGGACAGCAGTGTAACGACCAGAGGAGATTTCTTCATCGGATCGAGTGCATTTCAGGGTAACAGCTTGACAGAACTCACAATTCCGGAGGGCGTTATCTATATCGGCGGAAATGCATTCAGCAGGAATAAGCTGAAATCGGTAAAATTCCCTTCAACTTTGATGCTGATAGCAAACTTGGCTTTTGCAAACAACGAGATTACAAACCTTGAGTTTCCTAAGACTACGGATTATCCGATGTCAATCGACAATATGGCATTTGGCGTGAACAAGATTGAATCTGTACAGTTGCCTGACAAAACTGAGAAGGTATCCAAGTGGGTGTTTGTCAGAAATACAGGTAAAGAACCCGTAACAACAGGAACTACCAACGAGAAGAAGGGCGGAGTTGTATATATGTACATCAACGACCCGGGGGCTCTCGTTGAGGACATTGGTAATGGCAAGTCACATGTGCAGCTTCTCAAGGCCAATCAGAATATTCCAAGTGATGAGTCGCCGTGGAATAGCGATGATTTCACGTATAATGGTGCAGGCACTGTCGTTACCGGTCTATCCGAATCCGGAAAAGCCAAGCTCAAGAAGAACGATACCCTCGTGATTCCTGAAAGCAGTAATAGCGGTGTCAATATAACGGCTGTCGGAGATGGAGCTAATAATGTGCTGGCAAAGGAAGGTCAGGTTGGAACATTTGGATTTGTTGAATCCGGCAAGATATACGTTCCTAAAACCGTCAAGCTTCCATCTTCTATCAGGCAGATTGGAAACAATGCTTTTGCGGGAACTATCGATAATACAGCCAAGAAGATTTATGGTGTTACAAACATTAATCTGCCGGACGGTCTCGAGGCGATCGGTCAATCCGCATTCAAGAATGCGAGACTTACATCCATCATTCTTCCAAATTCCGTAACGAAGCTCGGAATTTCTTCGTTTGGCGGAACCGATTTGGTAGAGAAGATAGTTCTCTCCAAGTCGCTTAAAGAGATCCCGGATGTAGCATTCGGCAGGACGAATGACACAATAGGCATCGCCGATAAGGTGGCAGTTACTGACATCGTAATCCCTGAGGGGGTTACAGATATAGGCAGAAGAGCATTCGTTGGATGCAAGGCCAAGACAGTTAGTTTCCCGGATAGCTTGACCAAGATTGGCGATAATGCATTCATGAACAATCAATTTGAGGAGGTCACTATCCCCGGAAGTGTTACAAATATCGGAAAGGCATCATTCGAGAAGACTGCAGAGGCAATACCTGCGACACTTAAGTCGCTTAAGCTTAAGGAGGGGTTCAACGGCAAGATCGGTTCCAATGCATTTTTGAATCAGCTTCTGACCTCAGTTGAACTTCCTAAGTCATTCAACACACTGAGTGGTATAGATAAGAAAGCATTTAGAGGAATCTCCGTTAAGCCGATGCTGTTGACTGAAAATAAAGAATTGGAAGACGCCTATAACAATATGTCCAACAAGGATGAGCTCACATACGTTGTTAAGTATGACAAGTTAGTGGGAACAGGCTGGGCAAGTGATGATTTTACTTACAGCGCGGATGGCTCAACCATCACCGGATTGTCGAGCAGCGGTATCGCCAAGAGAAATGGCGGAAATCATAATCTGGTGCTTCCGGATGAATCGCCTGCAGGTGCAGCTATAACGGCAATCGCTGACGGCGCATTCGCTATTCCGGAGTCGGAAGTAATCGTTGGTAAGTATGATTTCACTTCAGAAAACGGCTTTGAAACGGTTAAGCTGCCTGCCAAGCTGAAGGCGATCGGAGCTAGAGCATTTGAATACAATATGCTCAAGGCCGTTGATCTGGAGGCTGAGCCGGCACTTACCAAGATCGGTACGAGTGCGTTCCACGGCAACCGTATACAGAGATTGAGTATTCCTGACAGCGTTAAAGATCTGGGTGAAGGTGCATTTGCTGCGAACTCAATCATTGAGCTCAAGATGTCAAGAAGTGTGACCAAGATTCCACAGGCTGCATTCTCAATGAACATCCGTCTGCGTGAGATTGAGATTCCGGATACGGTAACTGAGATCGGTCAGATGGCGTTTGCAGGGGCAAGGCTTGAGTCGCTCAAGATCCCTGCATCTGTAACCAAGATAGGAGAGAAGGCGTTCCATCTGCATCACCTCACAGAGCTGACGATACCCGGAACAGTGAAGGAGATCGGAGACTCTGCATTTGAAGGAACCTATAAGGCGCTCACCCTCACTGATCTCAAGATTGAAGAGGGTGTGGAGCATATCGGCAAGTATGCGTTCAAGGAGGGACTCCTTACAAGTGTAGATCTGCCAAAGTCGCTCAAAACTCTTGGCAGTGAACCGTTCCTCAACAACACGGGGACCGATACCAATCACGTAGTAATTCTGAGGACCGAGAACCCGGATCATTTGGCTTTCAACAACGGTGCTGCAACACACAAGGTTATCATGACCAAGGCGATGATAACGTTCGATGCAAACGGCGGAACGATCGAAAAGGGATATGCTGTTCTCAATGCCGACGGCAAGGTTGATGCCCTGCCAAACCCAACTGCACCTGATGCACTTCACGACTTTGAGGGATGGTTCACAGAGCGCGAAGGCGGCAGAAAGGTTTCGGCTGCGGAGAAGTTTGCAGATGGAACCAAGCTGTATGCACATTGGAAGCTCAACACTTCATGGAATGAAGCTGACTTCACCACGGATGGCGATACTGTCACCGGGTTGACGGAAGCAGGCAAGGCTAAGTTAGCTGTAAATCCGGATCTCAAGATTCCGGCAGTAATCGGCGGCAGAGCTATCAAGAAGATAGGCATCGGTGCATTCTCACCGTCCAAGATCGGTAACAAGACAATCAATACCATTGCAATTTCAAAGGGTATAGAGGAAATCGGACAGGCAGCGTTCTCAGGCGCCAACCTCAAGATGCTGGAAGTTCCAAGCTCCGTAAAGATAATCGGCAGAATGGCATTTAACGGTGCACCTCTCGAGCAGGTGAAGTTCTCTGAAGGACTCGAGAGCATTGGAGATTCAGCATTTGAAGGCCATAAGCTGACCGAGGTCAAGCTGCCTGACAGCCTCAAGACTATAGGCCGGTCGGCGTTTAAGACCAGGTCGGCAGAAAATGCGAGCATCACGGATGTTAAGGTCGGAAAATCTCTGGAATCTATCGGTAAGGAGGCATTTGCCAACCAGAAGATAAAGGAGATCCGAATACCTGAATCGCTTAAGAATGTACCGGCAAATGCTTTTAAGGGTAACGCTGTCGACGGTCACGATGCGAAGGTCAAGCTTATCACTTCAAATAATGATCAGCGCAAGGGTACCGGTGAATACACCAACTTCAAGGTCAACGATCCAAGCGCTACATTCTATGTGCCTTACAGGATTGAGCTGCTGTCAAATGATGAGACAGCCGGCAAGAAGGTTGTGCTGACGGACGAGGACAACAAGGCGGTTCTGGGAACGCTTCCTGACAAGGATGCATGCACGAAATTTGACGGCTGGTATACCGCTGCATCCGGCGGCACAAAGGTGGATGGCTCACAGGCGTTCACGGATGATGCCCGGCTGTATGCGCACTGGATTATCAGCCATGACCTCGAGGAAGTAGCGGCAGTAACTCCAACTACGGAAGCAGACGGAAACATCCACTACTGGCACTGCAAGAAGTGCGACAAGTACTACAGAGATGCGGCAGCCAAGCACGAGATTAAGAAGGCCGATACAGTAGTTCCGATGATTACTTACCACTTTGAGGCCGGTGAGAATGCAATCTGGACTAAGGGTGACGGAGACCTGCTGTTTGTTGTAAAGCGCAGTGTTGACGACGCAAGGACATTTGACGACTACTATGACGACAAGGTGTTTGTCGATGGACAGGAGCTCAAGAAGGATATAGACTACACTGTTGCAAATGGAAGTCTGCGGGTTAATTTGAGAAAATCGTTCCTGGATAGACAGAACACAGGCCGTCATACGATTACAGTCGCTCTCAAAGATAAGAAGGGCGGCATTGCAACCGGATTTACAATCAGAACCAAGAACCAACCGGTGGCTGATGCGAGCACGTCAAGTTCAAACGGCAATAAGCATGCGCAAGCAAGATACAGGGCATATAAAAATTACGGAGGAGTAAGGACCGGGGATACAACCGCGATTACATTGTATTTAGCGATGATGGCGATTGCAGGTGTGACACTCGGGGTGGCATATAAGACACATAAGAAGAGAAGAGACTAGCGATTCGCAGCAGATAGAATTTCGAGAGCGATAATCTCGCAGCTGCCGGCGTCCCAATTATCAGCGTTAGACTGATGCTGCGGCAGACCGAGAAGTGCTATGGCGGCGAGGCTTATCTGCTCTATGACAAGACTCTTACAGCTGAAGACCTCAACAAAGAAGGTGAGTTCAGATTCAGCCGCGAGGGCAACCTGCTCCGGAGAGTGCCTGACCCGTCGCATTTATGTGCGGCGGGTTTTCTCATGGTATCTGCTTTAGCAGCGGATTCGCCGAGCGAAAGCGAGGTGAAACAAACCACCGGTTGAGCCGGTGGTCATGATTGCTTGAAAAATACGCCTCTCTATGATAAAGTTAACAAATATGCGAGATAACAATTTATATATGCGAGAGGCTTTGAAGGAAGCGTACATTGCAGCTGAGCTTGGCGAGGTTCCGGTAGGGGCTGTGATAGTAAAGGCTGGCGAGATTATCGCCAAGGCTCACAATATGGTGGAAGCTTATGCATCTTCGTCGGCGCATGCAGAGATGCTGGCAATGGATGCGGCAGAGGCAAGGCTGGGCAGTAAATGGCTCAGCGGGTGCGAGCTGTATGTGACCTTAGAGCCGTGCTCTATGTGTGCAGGAGCAATGGTATTAGCGAGGCTGGAAAAGCTCTGTATAGGGACAATGGACCCCAAGAACGGGGCCTCCGGGTCGATATTCGATATCACCGGCTCGGACAGTCTCAACCACAGGATAGATGTAGAACGCGGAATACTTGCCGACGAATGTGCGGAGGCGCTGACGAGCTTTTTTAGAGAGCTGAGGATAACTAAGGCGCAGCTGCGCAAGAGTAATATAGTCAAAGACAAAGTCGATATACCGGAGGAAAAGTAGATGAAAAGAAGAGGGTTAATTGCGGTTCTGACAATGCTGATGATAGTGCTTAGCACGGCTATGTGCTTAGCAGCTGACGATAGTGCATTTGCGCTCAAATCGTCATACCCTAAGGATGGCCAGAAGAACACCTCGATTGAAAACCTGGGAGTTAAGCTGTATTTCAATCATTCAGTGTCCGGCAAGGCTGCACAGGCCAACAACGCCAAGAGCGTTAAGATCATCAATAAGGACGGCAAGAAGATTCCGATCAAGGTTCTGACAGCAAACGATAAGTCGGGACTTGTTCTTGTGCTTGGCGACAACACTGACAAGAAGTTCAAGGTGGAGAATAACTCGGAGTACAAGCTGGTGATCGATAAGAATTTCGTAGATGACTACGGAAATTCTCTCGGCAAGGACACAATTGTAACATTTAAAACCTTCAACCAGAGGCTCAGCATGACCATCAACATGGTTATGATGGTAGTCGTGTTCGGTGGTATTATGGTTGTGACTATCAGACAGCAGAGCAGCCGGAAGGACGACGAGAAAGTCGAGAAGGAGAAGAAGGGGGAGTCCGCATTCAACCCTTACAGAGAGGCTAAGAGAACCGGCAAGTCAGTTGAAGAGGTAATCGCAGAGGAGAAGAAGCGTGTTGCCAAGGCTGAGAAGCGCGCCAAGAAAAAGGGCACAGTTAAGAAGGAGGAGAAGCTCAATATTAGTGAATTGCTTCCGAATGTGTATAAGGTTCATAAGCCAAGGCCGATCACTGCAGGCGGCGGTACATACAAGTCCGGCCGCGGAAAAGCTTCCAAGTAATTAAACATAATTTCGGAAAATCACAGATTATACATAACATTTTGCATACAAAATAGTACAATTAGTGCGAGGATACGACGTATCCTCGCATTTTTTGAGGTAACGGGTGGTGTTATGAATACACGAGTGATTACAGCACAGGCACTTGAGCTTAATGCATATGCAAAAATCAACCTTTCGCTATACGTGCTATCCCGACGATCGGATGGTTATCATGACATCAGGTCGTTCATGCAGGGGGTCAATTTATGTGACACCTTGAAAATAGAAGCGAATTTACCAAAAAATTACAGTTTTCGTTGTTTTTTTGTTAAAACTAACATATACTTATGTGCGAATAATAAGAAAATCCCACAATCTGCGGACAATCTTGCCGTTAAAGGGGTGGTATCAGTTATTGAGGCTGTTTCCGATAGGGAAAGCGTTGCTGAACTGATGAAGAGCAGAGGTATGGAATGCATCTCAATACATATTGAGAAGAGGCTTCCTGTGGCAGCGGGCATAGCCGGCGGAAGCGGAAATGCAGCAGTCGCAATGCTTGGAGTGAATTCCATGCTTGGCAATCCGTTCTCTCTGAGAGAACTGATGAAGATAGGTGCCGGTGTAGGGGCGGATGTACCGTTTTCTTTAATGATGAATGCGTACATGAACAAAGCCCTTTTATATGGGCTGCCCGGACTCGCAGAAGCGAGCAGTGCCGCTGTAGTGTCCGGAATTGGAGATGTGGTTGAAGCTGCTGAGCCGAGACCATATCATGTAATATTATTTAACCCGGGAATTGCTGTTTCTACCAGGGAAGTATACGAAGCAATGGATGAGGAACCGGACAGAATCTCATATATGAGAAAAAAGACTGATGATCACATCTTCTATAATGACCTTGAGCTATATACGCTTGCGAATTATGAAGAAGTCCGGGCTTTGGAAGAACTGATTCGCAAGAATTTACACGCAGATGAAGTGCTGATGAGTGGCAGTGGACCGACTGTGGTAGCTTACTATACCGACCGTACTAGATTCGAAGCAGACTATGCAGACTTGGGATCTGCTAACTGGATTGAGCCAACTTGGAGATACTGGAAGACGGAGAGTGGAGGGTACAACTAATGGAGTTAGATTTTCAGATTCAGAAACCACTTAGAGAGCTTGTATATTTGGAACTCAAGAGAAGAATTCTGACCGGCGAGATAGAATCCCATACAAGACTCATGGAAATTGAACTGGCAGACAAGATGAATGTTAGCAGGACACCTATCAGAGAGGCGGTTCGTAAACTCGCAGCTGAAGGTTTAGTAGTTATCGAGCCGAGACATGGTGCGTATGTGTCGGAAATTTCGATAAAAGATCTTGAGGATGTATTTGAGGTAAGGGAGGCGCTTGGGGAGCTGGCTGCCGGAATTGCGGCGGAAAGGGCTACCGAAGAGGATAAGGCGGCACTCAATAAACTGTTAAGGCTCAACCAGCTTGCAATTGAGAACCATAATAGGGACGAGATGGTAGAATACGATGAGAAGCTGCACAACTACATCGTTGAATGTAGCGGCAATAAGACGCTGATTCAGATGGTTAAGCAGGTGCAGGAGCTCTCGATGAGATTCCGTTACGTATATTATGATGATCAGAGCAAGTATATGATTCAGCCTGTTGAGCATAAGAGGATAGTCGATGCCATCGTTGCCGGCGATCCGGAGGCAGCTAGAAAAGCAGCGAAGGAGCATATTGCAACTCTAAAGGCATTTATCGTGGAGAGAGATAAAGGAAACGGAATGATGTGATCGCATAGTGGCTCACCAAATAAGCATAACAAGAGATGAAACTTGATGCGCGATGTGCGTAGATCCTTTCATTTTCTTCCATTCCAGCGGGCAGACCGTCACCTGCCCGTTTTTTAGTGCTTGAAGTTGCCGATGCGGTGATTGTCCGACTACCGGGATCAACGACCGCACGTTTTGTCCTATAACTCGCAAACGTCAGATAACGTATGACAGGCAGCGCAATTAAGCCTTGCTTATGATTGCCGGCGTTTTTTATGTATAGTATGACGGAAAAGCGGCAAAAGTCCCAAAAGCGTTGAAAAGTTAGGTAACCGCAACTAAAGTTAATGTTGACTAGCGTTTTTTATCGATGATATATTATGAAATAATTCAAGATATTATTATATTAGAGTATCAGGAATGAGGAGGTTACATATGAAATTTTTAGGTAAGATCAACGGTAAATGCTTTGGCTGCGTAGCGGCAGGCTTCCTGGTTGGAACCGTAGGCAAAGTTATCCTTACAAGTAAGGATGCCAAGAAGGTATACACACACTGCACCGCGGCAGTTCTGCGTGGCAAGGATTCTCTGATGGAGACAACGACAACGTTGAGAGAGAACTGCGAGGATATCTATGAAGATGCAATGGATATGAATGCAGTTCGCTACGCTGAAGACGAAATGATGATGGTTGAGAATGCCAGAGCAATCGTCGAAGCATACGATGCAGACGCGGATGCAACCGGGGATCAGACTGCAGAGGAAGAAGCTAAGGACGCAGAGTAATGCGCTTCGTAATACTTCACGAATCAAGCTCCAGGATACGCATCCATCTGCCCCGTTACAAGATGACAATGGAACAGGCAGATATTCTGGAGTATTATCTAAAAAATAAGCCGTTTGTCACACACGCTACGATTCACGACAGAACAGGAGATGCATCTATCAGATACAGAGGTGGCACAGCCGGACGAAAAGCGCTGCTCTCGGCGCTCAGGGATTTTTCATATACCGATGAAGAGGCGATAGCGTTGGTTCCTGAGCATACAAGCAGGGAGCTCGACCACGAGTATCAAGAGCAGATGATGAAGATGATTGTGCTCAGATATGCGAGCAAGCTGTTCTTACCTCCATGGCTGCGCCGTGGAATCACGATTGCCAAGAGCTTCAAGTTCATCAAGAAGGGTGTCAAGTCTCTATCCAAGGGCAAGCTTGAGGTTGCGACACTCGATGCGACGGCGATTACAGTGTCGATGCTCAGGGAGGATTTCAGGACAGCTTCGTCTGTAATGTTCCTGCTTAATGTCGGAGATACATTGGGTGAGTGGACTCGCCGCAAGTCGGTCACTGACCTGGCGAGCGCGATGTCGCTCAACATCACGAAGGTCTGGAAGCGGACTGAGGATGTCGATGTGCTTATCGACGTAAAGAAGGTTAAGCCCGGTGACAGGATTGTCGTACGCACATCTAACGTGATTCCGCTGGACGGCAAGGTAATTGAGGGCTCGATATCGGTCAATCAGTCAACTATGACCGGCGAGTCGATTCCGGTTCACAAGGAGCGGGGTGGCTATGTGTATGCCGGAACTGTTGTCGAAGATGGAAACTGCGTGATAGAGGTTGCGCAATCAGCCGGGACCGGCAAGTATGACCAGATCGTCAAGATTATCGAGGAGTCGGAGAAGCTCAAATCAGAGACTGAAGAGCGCGCATTCCACCTCGCAGACAGGCTGGTCCCGTATTCATTAGCGGGAACAGTTATAACATATCTGCTGACCGGCAATGCGACCAGAGCACTGTCCTTCCTGATGGTGGATTTCTCGTGCGCGCTCAATTTGTCGATGCCGCTATCGATGCTTTCGGCAATCAAGGAATCGAGCAAGTACGATATAGCCGTCAAAGGCGGTAAGTTCCTCGAAGCGGCAGCAATTGCAGATACAATTATATTTGACAAGACAGGAACTCTGACGCACGCAACACCTTCTGTAGTAGATATAGTTACGTTTGGCGACGCTGATCAGACTGAGAGTCTGCGCATAGCGGCTTGTCTGGAGGAACATTACCCTCATTCGGTTGCAAATGCAGTAGTTGCTGAAGCCAGGAATCGCAACATATCGCATGAGGAGATGCACTCCAAGGTTGAGTACGTAGTTGCACACGGAATCGCCAGCACTATCAACGGGAGCAACGCAATAATCGGCAGCTACCACTTCGTGTTTGAGGACATGAAATGCACTGTCCCCGAGGGGGAAGAGAATAAACTGGATAGCTTGCCAACGGCATACTCTCATCTCTACATGGCAATTGACGGGGTTCTACAGGCGGTAATTTGTATATTTGACCCGCTGCGGGATGAGGCTGCAGATGTAATTAAGGAGCTCTACGATTTAGGGGTATCCAAGGTGTGTATGTTAACCGGCGACAATGAGAGAACAGCTGCCGCGGTGGCAGAGAAGCTTGATCTGACGGAATATCGTTCGGGGGTGCTTCCGGAGGATAAGCTGGCATTCATAAAGGCTGAACACACAGCCGGTCGTAAGGTCATGATGATTGGAGATGGGGTTAACGATGCGCCGGCTCTGGCAGAGGCTGATGTGGGAATTGCTGTAAATGAGGGAGCTGCTATCGCCCGTGAGATTTCCGACATCACCATATCGTCGGATGACCTTCACAGGATTGTCCTCCTTCGTAAGCTCAGCATGCAGCTGATGAACAGAATCGACAACAATTATCGATTCATCGTTGCATTCAATGCAGCTCTGATCGGGTTGGGAGTTTCCGGCATATTGACGCCTGCGTCATCAGCACTGTTTCACAATGGCTCTACTATTTTAAGCGGACTGTATAGCACAACATCGCTGCTTGATGAAGTCGAAGAGGAGATTAAGTAACTTAAAACGATTTGACTTCTCATAGCAATCCGGTAAATAGCCAAGAAGGATTTTAAAATATATTGCTATGAAAAGGTGCACTTGACGGTACAACAAAAAGAACTTTGAAAAGCACTTCAAAATTTGGAAAGAAAATTATGGAGGTAGACTATGAAAAAGCATAGATTCTTCGCTTGGGCCACGGTTGCCTGCTTTGCGATGACGATGATTACAGGGTATAAGAGACGATAGCTTGTACTGAACAAGACCCCCATTCCGGAGCACCAAGTCCGTGAATGGGGGTCTTGCTTAATTCCTCTTGATAATCCGGCCTGACAATCCGGTGTCAGTTATAGCATTAATAACGAGAAAAGTAAGTTTTATTTGATATCCACCGAGCTCTGCAGTTTAAGGGAAACTGAAAGCTTGTTGCCGTCACGTATTATTCCCAGCTTGACAGTATCACCTATGCGATGTCCTTGTATTGCAGAAATCAACTCCTCTGAAGTTGATACATTGTCATTATTGATGGACACTACCTGATCGCCCTTCTTTAGACCTGCATCCTTTGCATTTTGCCCCTTAACCTCGGCGATAATTACGGCTTTGGACGATTTGCCGGTTTCTTTGTTTTCAACGGGAGCATCGTAGATGGAGATCCCGGCCATCGGCTTACCCTTTACGGTGCCATGTTCAATGATGTCATCAATTGAAGATGCTATTGAATCAATCGGGATTGCAAATCCAAGGCCTTCTACACCGGCACCGGAGCCCTTAGCCACGACTATTCCAACAAGCTCGCCACTGCCGTTAAATAAGGCTCCTCCGGAATTACCCTCATTTATTGAAGCGTCAGTTTGAATCAAGGTGCGAGTCCTTCCCTCAAGTTCAATCTTTCTATCCTTAGAACTGATGATTCCTGACGTGACTGTTCCCCCCAGCTTTCCGAGCGGATTTCCTATCACAACCCCTAAGCTGCCGACGGCAAGCTTGCTGCTCCTGCCGAGTGTAACCGCGTTGAGACCGGAGGCATTAATTTTGAGGACGGCGATGTCAGTCTGAGCATCGTAGCCCACGACATTGGCCGAGTAGCTCTTGCCGTTGTGAAGTCTTACAGCAATTGTTGTCGCCCCGTCGATAACGTGATAATTGGTTACAATGTAGCCATTCTCCTTGACGATTACTCCGCTGCCGGCGCCTTGTCCCGTGCTGCCGACAGTCGTGTTGATCTCGACTACCGAGTCTGCGTTCTTGTCGGCTATCTCGCCGATGGTCAGCTTGCTGCCGGTAGCGCTCTGTAGCGATGAGCTCGAAAGGTTCTTATAGCTTGGTCCTCTGTTGGCAAAATACAACGCAATTGTCGAACTTAGTGCCGCTGTAAGCACCATCGCGACGATCAGGATCAGCACAAAGAATCGCTTGGTTACATAGCTATGCGCATTGGCACTGTTTCCGGTGCTCTGCCCCGGAGCAAATCCGGGGTACGCTCCTGCATTCGCAGCTGACGTGCCATTCGTCGTGCCGCTCGCAGAGGCTTGAAATCCGTTCCAGCTGTGATAAACTCCCTGCTCCTTAGCGGCGTGTTTTTCGTGATATGGCTCAGACTCTGCCCCTGTATAATTTCCATAATCAGGCTCCGGGGGTTCGCCCCCCGCACTATGCATCCTTGTATACATAGCATCGCCGGAATTGTTGGCTGCAGTTGCATCTGCATTAACGCTGGTGTCGGGCTGCGAATATCGCCTGTGCCTGCTCATGGCAGGAAGCCCGCTGTTTTCATCAACCAGCACAAAATTAGGTTCAGGTGCTGCGGTCTCAGAGTATTCGGCCGCGCCGGACTTTTGGCCATCAAAAGCTGTTTCATGTGCCGCGCTGTAGGTATCTCCATCGGATGAGTCATCTCTCGACATGAAATTTGTCGCATCGTCCGGTGCATAGCTGCCCCATTCCTTCTTGACCTCCGATTCTTCGGGCAGTCGGGTGTTGGCAACGTCATAGACAGAGTCGTAATCTTGCCAGTATTCCTGCTGTGGCTCCTTCATGGAGGATTCTATTGTAGGATCGCTTTCTCGAGGGAGCGTATTGCTATTCTCTCTTGGAGTGTTTTGATCCATTTCGTTCATAAGCTTTCTCCTCAAAAAATTTCATTTCGTAGTTATTATATAGTGTAAATTGCGAGTTAATAGTGGTAAAATATGTTTTTTATGTGAGAGTTTAAAAGCATTGAATTTTCCGGCGGATAAAAACAGTGATAAATCCATGAGATATAAAGCGGTTGAAGACTTTATAAGTTGATGAAACGCTTAACAAAGTAGTATAATCTACCCATATGATTGATGCATTATGTGCATTTAAGTTTAGATAGTAGGAGGGTACGAAATGCATTGCGCTTACAAGGTTACAGACGGTATTTGGTGGATTGGCGGCAATGAGCGTAAGATGTCTGTCTTCGAGGGAGCAATCCCTATGAAAGATGGGATGGCGTACAATTCATATTTTATAGATGATGAGAAGACCGTAGTGCTCGACACAGTTGATATGTCGGTAGCAAAGGTTTTCTATGAGAATGTTGACTATATGCTAAAGGGCAGACCTCTCGACTATGTGATTGTCAATCACGTAGAGCCTGATCACAGTGCTTCACTTGAGGATCTGATTATGAGGCATCCTGAGGCCAAGGTTGTCGGCAGCAAGAAGACCAAGCAGATGGTCAAGCAGTATGTGACATGGGATGTTGACAAATTTTTCATAGAGATTAAGGAAGGAGATGAGCTTTGTACGGGTGCACACACCTTATCATTCTATATGGCTCCTATGGTTCACTGGCCGGAGGTTATGGTGACATTCGAGAAGACGACAGGTTCGCTGTTCTCGGCGGACGCCTTCGGAATATTTGGAGCTCACGACGGCAACATTTTTGCAGATGCCTATGACTTTGAGCTGGAGTGGTTACCCTCCGCTCGCAAATACTACACGACTATCGTCGGCAAATACGGCAGCTTTACGGAGAAGCTGCTCGGCAAGGTGGGAGGTCTCGACATCCGGAGGATTTGCCCACTGCACGGATTTATCATCCGCAAGGATTTTGAGAAGTATATCAACGCTTACCTGACGTGGGCGCGTTATGAATCGGAGGAGAACGGTGTTCTGATTCTCTACGCGTCTCCTTACGGCAACACCAAGAATGCGGCTGAGATTCTCGCTTGCGAGCTCGCTGAGGGCGGCGTTACGCGCATGAAACTGATGGATGTATCACATTGGGATCCAATGGATGTGCTGCCACAGGCGTTTAGATATAGCCACATCGTTATCGCTTGTACGACCTATAACAACGGCATCTTTGTCAAGATGGAGGAGGCGTTGGCTGAGATGAAATCGATGGGTGTATGCAACAAGAAGGTCGGGATCATCGAGAACGGCTCATGGAATCCTACGTGCGGCAAGCTGATTAAAGAATTCTTTGAGGGGCTTAAGAACATAGAATTTATAGGGGATATCGTTACAATCAGGTCATCCGTTAAGGATGAGTCTGCCGAAGCAGTCGCACAGCTGGCGAAGGAAATCGCTGCATCGGTCGCTGCCGAAGCGTAAGAGAGGAATTCATGACGGGCAAAAAAAGTGTAAATCTGGTAATTTCGAACAACCAATACTCGGAAAGCCTCGAACCGAAGGGGGAGACCTTTACAAGAGAGCTTAACCTGGAGGATAACATCGAGTTGACGACAGAAGGTTTCCTGTACAACAAGGGCAGGACTATGTACATAGCATATGACGAAACCGAGGATGCGGGACTTCAGAATACCAAGACTATTATTAAACTCGAAGGAAACGATAAGCTTCGTATCAGGAGATACGGCAAGGATGAGGACTCCGGCATGATGGACATGCAGCTGGAAGAAGGAATCCTAAATATCACTAAATACGTGATCCCGGCCGGAAACCTCGAGATGGAGATTTATACAAATAAGATTGAAACTTCGTTGGACGATGAGGGATATGGCAAAATCTTTGCGGATTATAAGATCAAGATGGAGCCGTTCATCAACGTCAGGAACAAGCTTGAAATTGAGGTTAAACCGAGCTAGAGACCGGAGATAAGAAGGTGGAATTGCGGATTGTTTTTTGACAGTTCATGGATATGTAGAAAGGATTAAAAATAAAATGGAAAGTGTCGGTTTTAGTGCGGAAAAGTATATCGAGGAGCAATCGAAATACATCCTCAAGAGAATTGAGGACGGCAACGGACGACTGTATCTGGAGTTTGGGGGCAAGCTTGTGCAGGACAAGCATGCGATGAGAGTGCTGCCAGGGTTTGACGAGAACGCCAAGATCAAGCTGCTGAACCGCATGAAAGATCAAACGGAGATTATCCTCTGCATCTACGCAGGAGACATCATCTCAAGCAAGACGAGACAGGATTTTGGCATCACGTACGACCTTGAGGTGCTGAGACTCATTGACGCTTTCCGCAGCTATGATCTGGGAATCAATTCGGTCGTAGTTACCAGATACGAGAACAATCCATCGGTCAACATGTTTATCAACAAGCTTGAGCGCCGTGGAATTCGCACTTATAAGCACTACTTTACAAAGGGATATCCGACGGATGTGGATACGATCGTCAGCGATGAGGGATACGGAGCAAATCCATATATCGAGGTAACCAAGCCGCTCATCGTCGTTACCGGCCCCGGAGGCGGTTCAGGCAAGCTGGCAACCTCGCTGTCGCAGGTATACCATGAATACAGGCGTGGCACAAAGGCCAGATATGCTAAGTTCGAGACTTTCCCAATCTGGAGTCTGCCACTCAA
The DNA here is from genome assembly GCF_000293155.1 of Mogibacterium sp. CM50. Classification (NCBI taxonomy): domain Bacteria; kingdom Bacillati; phylum Bacillota; class Clostridia; order Peptostreptococcales; family Anaerovoracaceae; genus Mogibacterium; species Mogibacterium sp. CM50. The sequence goes on from NZ_ALNL01000009.1 coordinate 24,671, forward strand.
GCATCCGGTTAATATCGCTTACGAGGCAGCAACTGCAGATCTCAAGGATGTAAATATGATCGATCCGTTCCATCTGGAGGCTTATGGCAAGACCGCTGTTAACTATAACAGAGATATTGAGGCTTTCCCCGTACTGAAGAGAATCCTGGACAAGATTACAGGAGATGTAGACGTGTATCAGTCACCTACCGACATGGGTGTAAATCGCGCCGGTTTCGGCATCGTCGACGATGATGTGTGCCGTGAGGCTGCCAAGCAGGAAATCATCAGAAGGTACCTTCTTGCAGAAGTTTCATATAAGAAGGGCAAGATTGACGAATCTGTGCTTGAACGCACAAAGCTGCTCATGGAGGAGGTTGACGCGACTCGTTACGACCGCAAGGTTGTGGCACCTGCGGAGGATTATGCGGAGAAGAAGCGCGCCGAGAGTGAACGCTACGATAATGTAATCGTGGCAGCAATCGAGCTCCCTGACGGTAAAATCGTTACAGGCAGAAGCTCACATAGGATGGCAGCGTCCGCAGCTATGATTCTGAATGCAGTGAAGACTCTTGCAGGTTTATCCGATAACATTCCGGTTATCTCATCACAGGTACTGGAACGTCTGCAGAAGATGAATGTCGACTTCTTCGGTGACAAGTCATGTCTTAGCTGCGAGGAAATAATCATGGCCTTAACTATGTCCACAATGACTAATCCGACTGCTGAGCTTGCGCTCAAAAAGCTCCCCAGCCTGCGCGGATGCAGGGCTCACAGCACTGCGATCCTGAGCCAGAGAGATGAGCAGACTCTGAAGTCGCTCGGAATCGACATGACTTCAAATCCTGAGTTCTCGACCAGCGATCTCTATTCCAAGTGATTGTTTTGGAGAAATAGTGAGGCAGCAGTTCCGCAGGGGACTGCTGCCTTTTGGGATATTAGCATAGAGTGCAAGAAGCGCGGCAGGCAGATCCGCAGCGGCAGATTGCCGGCGCAGCCTTGATTGCAGCTCCTCGAGCTGCCGGTACAGCCTTATTGTAGCCCGAAGCTCAGGTCACCGGTGTGGCTCCTGTTGCAGGCTGAAGAGAAAGCTGCTCGCGTAGCTATTGGCTGCACCACCGAGAGGGGGAGCTGGCGACGCGGCTCGCATTTCACCAATCTGCACTGATGATTAACATAATAATTGATAAAAACGAAAGGAACAGGCATGACGGCCAAGCGCAATAAAGACAAGAGCTACGTAGTTCGCAATATTAAGCAGAAGCAGAAATTCAAATACAAGCTCATCCTGGAGGGGGTGGTGGTCGGCATCCTTGTCGGTCTGGTTATTGCGGCTTTCCGACTGCTGCTGGTCAAAGCCGACCACGTCCGCGGGTTGGCTGTTCAGCTGGTCAAGGTCAGACCTATCTACGCATTTGCTATCATGCTGGCATTGATTCTGCTAGCTTGGATTCTCAATTGGCTACTCCGCTTTGAACCGGATATTTCGGGATCCGGCATCCCGCAGATTGAGGGCGAGCTGAAGGGGCTGGAGGATCAGAACTGGCGCAAGGTGCTGCTCGCCAAGTTTGCGGGATGCATTCTGGCTATCGGCGGCGGCTTGGCTCTCGGTAGAGAGGGCCCGAGCATTCAGCTGGGCGGTATGATCGGCAAGGGCTTCGCGCGCCGGAAAAATGCACTGCTGACTGAGGAACGCTTGCTGATGAGCTGTGGCGCCGGCGCGGGACTAGCCGCCGCGTTCGGAGCTCCGCTGGCCGGAGTGCTGTTTGCTCTAGAGGAGCTGCACAAGAATTTCTCGGCAGAGGTCCTCATATCCACCATGGCAGCCAGCGCGGCGGCCGACTATGTGGCGGTCAATATCATCGGCTTGCAGCCGGTATTCAACTTCAACGTAGATCACAGGATCCCGTTGCGCCTCTACTGGGCGGTAATCCTGCTCGGTGTGATACTCGGCGTATTTGGAGTCATCTACAACAAGACGTTGGATAAGATGCAGGACTTATTTGGGAGATTTCACAGCAGCTTCATCAGCATAGGCATTATGATGATGGTATCTTTTCTGATGATGTTCATCTACCCGGCAGTTCTCGGCAGCGGCAACGACCTCGTAGAGGCTATAAGCTCAGGGGAATTTGCGCTGGGAGCGCTCGCCATCCTGCTCGGCGCAAAATTTTTCTTCTCGACCGGCAGCTTCGGTACCGGCACCCCGGGCGGCATCTTTCTCCCGCTGCTGGTCATCGGAGCAATCACAGGAGGACTGTATTCGACTTTTTTGAGCAATGTATTTGGCGTAGAGGAGTATTACATCAAGGGCTTCGTCATAATTGCGATGGCGGGATATTTCTCAGCGATAGTGCGTGCTCCGATTACGGGAGTAATTCTCATCACTGAGATGACGGGCAACTTCATGACTCTGCTATCTCTGGTTGCAACCTCGCTTGTTGCCTACGTTGTGGCTGATTTGCTCGGCGGAGAGCCTGTGTACGACCAGCTCATGCACCGCAGACAGCGCGTGAAGTCGGAAAGTGGAGATATAATGCCGGATCATGAGTATTTGACAGATGTGTATAACAAAGAAGACAAGAAATATATTAAGAAGCGCATCTCAATCCGCGAGCGCAAGGTCGTAATCGATTCGAGTGTCCATTACGGATCGCACATGGACGGGCGTGCTGTTATGGACATGGGTCTGCCGGAGGGCAGCCTGATTGTATCTGTAATGCGAGACGGTAAGGAGATCATCCCGCACGGCTCGACTATTATAAATGGGGGTGACGATCTCGAGATACTCTGCAGACTTAAGGACATCGCCGCGACGGAGGCAGTCCTCGACGAGAAGTGCAAGGTCGTTGCGCTGTCGGATAAGCACGAATAGCCCAGTCGAATAAGCAGGAGAAAACCGCAGTTAAGCGGAATAGGCAGGCCGAATAAAATACACCGGCCTAAGCTCAAATAAGCTCAGGGCCGGCGGATAACCGAGTATCATAGCTATTTCTTAAGCCGGACTCTGAACTTACCGGGGGCCAGCTGTTCATCTATCCGGAATTTGATGTTCAATTCCGGGAATTTGGAGTCGAAATACTTCTTGTTCTCTCCCTTATTGCCGACCGCATTCGAGTACCAGGTCGGCGACGAGAAGATATCCACCTTGGTACGAGCAGGGACACATGTATTCGCATGAACGGTAGCTGTAGAATCTGACAGGAGAGGTTCGGTTGATGAATTGGATGCAGCTGAATATGCAGGAATAGATTCAGCTGCTCTTGAGATTGCGGCGAGTTCAGGCTCAATCCTGTCGCGAGCGATGCGTCCCTCGACAAGCTGGCGGAAGGCCGGGTGATATGTACCGCCGTTGATAGCTCCACCTTCACCGATTATATCCGTGCTCTTTAGTCCAACGCGCATAATCGTGATTCCGGCATCATCGAGAATCCTGTACATAGCAGCAGTGCGAGTCACAGCCTCCTCGCGGCTGAGAGGCTCGTATTCGCCGCGCTTATACATCTCAAGCAGCTCGGTGTCATCGATGACGATAGTAGGATAGAGTCTGGCGAGCGACGGTGCGAGCTTGACTGTTTCTTCCGCCGAATAGACGCACGACTCCGGCGAATCCCCCGGTAAGCCTATCATCAGCTGAATCCCCAGCTCGAAGCCATACTCTTTTATCAGTTCGACTGCTGCATATACGATGGCTGCGCTGTGACCGCGATTGGATTTGCGCAGCACCTCATCATCGAACGATTGCACGCCCAGCTCGATTGTGTCCACGGAGTAAGCCCTGAGATTATCCAAAATCTCGTGGTCGATATAATCAGGCCTGGTTGACATGTGAATTTTGTCAATCCTGCCGGTATGCTTGTATTCCTTGGCAACAGCTAAGTATGAACTCTGCTCGTCCATATCGAGGCCTGTAAAACTTCCGCCGTAAAAAGCGACTTCAATCGTCGGAACTTCTCCGAGGGTTGCCAGCCAAGTATCTATTGTTTTTCGTACCTCGTTCGTAGTGGGCGCTCCGGTGTGAGCCGTTATCTTGCGTTGATTGCAAAAAACACAATCGTTGGGACACCCGAGATGTGGTATAAATATTGGAATGATAGCGTGTTGTTTCATGATATGCCTTATATATAAAAAATTACGTCCTATTCAGTAATTTCGATTATTGATCCGATGTCTTCGAGCGGGTATGAATTAAACAGCTTGCATATCAGCACATCCGGGCGATTTGTGATGATATGCGATACTGTGTTGAGTTCGGGGAATGTGCGAATAGTGTAACCTGAATTTTGTAATGCCTGATTATCATCAGCATGTACTACTGCGGAATGTGCGAATAGTGTAACCTGAATTTGCAAGATAAGAACGCAGTTCAGGGTATGCATTTGCAGACAGGAGCACCGCCGTCAGTGATCAAGTTCTCCTCTGAGGTCAGTCTCGATGAGCTTGCTGACTTCGCTGCGCTCCAGCCCGAGGCTGAACAGGTAATACAGCTTGGCTACTGTAGCCTCGGTTGTCATGTTGGAACCCGATACGGCTCCTGCGTTCGCCAGTTCAGAGCTCGTTTCGTATGCGCCGAGCCGGACCGTTCCCTGCGCGCACTGCGTGCAGACCACGACTGCTGTGCCGTTTGAGATGGCACGGGCAATCAGCGGCGGAAGAGCTTCGTCATAATTAGGAATATTGCCTGTTCCGAATGTTTCAAGCACCAGCGCATCGAGCTCGTGCGTCACAATTGGCGCAAATAGCTCGAACCGGATGCCCGGGAACAGCTTGATGACTCCTACCTTGGCTGGCTTGATTGATTGCACGAGCAGCTCGCCGCGTGGCTTAGGCATGAGACGAGGAGCATTGTAGTTGATATCGATACCGGCTTCTGCGAGCGGTGGATAATTTGGCGATGAGAACGCAATCAGGCCGTCTGCGGACGCTTTCATGGAACGATTTCCACGCAACAACCTATGGCCAAAGTATAGCGCCACCTCGTTGATTTTGTCGGAAACGGCAATCAGAATCGAAGTAATCAGGTTATCCTTACCATCGCTTCTCAGCTCGCAGAGCGGAATCTGAGATCCTGTAAAAATAACCGGCTTGTTGAGATTCTCGAACATAAATGAAAGCGCAGAAGCACTGTACGCCATGGTATCAGTGCCGTGCAGTACAACAAAGCCGTCGTAATCATCGTAGCGTGACGCAATAGATTCAGCAATCATATTCCACTGTACATACGTGATGTTGGACGAGTCGAGCAGTGGCGTGAATTCGACCAATTCATACTGCGGCATGCCGGTAGAGCGCAGGTCATCGATGCGGTCAAGCTCCTGCTGCAGGTGCCCCGCGACCGGCGCGTAGCCGCTGTCAGTACGAGACATTCCAATTGTCCCGCCGGTGTAAATTATGCAAACCTTCTTATCTTCTATTACCTGTGCAGCCTCTATTTCGGTCATTTGTTTCCTCATCGTTTATCGTTTGTCGTGTGATTCATAACACGTAATGGACAATTTCCGGTGAACACGAGTACTGTGCAGCGTGTGCTCTGTGTCGTCCCGGTGTATCACGTACATGTGCCATACATTGCACATGTGCAATAAATATCAAATGCTGTAATTTTACGTTTTCTAAACCTTTGCTCTTATGCAGTCACCGAGATTATTGCCGAGATTATTATAGCATGGAACAAAATGATAATGAAAATGCGGCGTTGATAAATCCTTGATTTTATTATATACTTTACTGGCAACTTTTAGATGCTACTGTGGCTCAATGGTAGAGCACTTCACTCGTAATGAAGGGGTTGCGAGTTCGATTCTCGCCAGTAGCTCCAATGATAAACGCCTGCAAACTGCTTATATTCAGCGACTTGCAGGCGTTTGTATTGTATCTGCTTTAGCAGCGGATTTACCGAGCGATAGCGAGGTGAAAGCCTTCGGTATGAATCATTCCGAGGAGATTCTCCGCGAGTTTGAAATCCTGAACAACTACATCCGGAAGCCAATTGTCCCCGGTATTGAGTGTGTCGGAGAAATTGCATGTGAATCCGATAGCGGATGGAGTACGGGACAGAAGGTCGTAGCCCTTATGGGAGGTATGGGCAGGAGTTTTAACGGCAGCTATACTGAGTATGCCCTTCTTCCCATTCATCATGTGTTCCCGGTAGAGTCGGCACTTTCGTGGGAGGAAATGGCTGCAATTCCGGAGACATATTTTACGGCATGGGGCTCGCTGTTTCAGTGTCTGCGCCTGACAAAAGAGGATAAGCTGCTGGTGCGCGGAGCGACCTGCTCACTCGGATATGTTGCGATTCAGCTTGCAAAGGCTTTAGGCTGCAAGGTTGTCGGAACGACACACAGAGAAGCAAAGATTCAGCGGTTAAAGAAGGCCGGATGTGATGAGTGTATTCCGGATGAGGGAAGCCTTCAAGGGAAGGTCAACGGTGCAGATCATGCAGGATATTTTTAATTTTATGGACGCGCATCAGCTGAGACCTCTGATCGGAGCGACATATGATTTTGAAAACATCGGGGCTGCCTGCATAGCTCTTGACAGCGGAAAGGTAAACGGAAAGATTATTGTGTCAGTAGACGCATAAAATAACGGATGGTGGTTGAGAAAGCAGTGTATTCCTCATCGATTATTCAACTGGCAAGCTTACCGGCCGGCGCGCAACATGGATATCAGCCGTATTCAACATCCGGCGGCAGAGGTCTGTGACAGGGTCGAGAAGTACAAGGCTGTGATGAAGAGGATTTACGAGAATTGAGGATGCTGATTTGCGACAAATATTTTCTAAAGCTCGATTAAAATAAATTGTTATTGAAAATATTGATACTTGCCTCGCAATATAAAAATTACTAATTTTTATACAAAATCCTTGTTTGATATACTCGATATGATCAATCGATATATTTAAAACAAGGAGGAAACAATGAAAAAGGAAAAAAGTACTCTGATTATCATTACAGGGCTCATTGTCGGTGCGGCTGCAATACTTCTCGTTAAGTACGGCAACCCTGCAAACATGGGCTTTTGTATTGCCTGCTTCTTGCGTGACACAGCGGGTGCACTCAAGCTTCATAGCGCTCCTGTTGTGCAGTATGCTCGTCCGGAAATTATCGGACTTATTCTCGGTGCATTTGCAATGTCGCTCGGCAGTAAAGAATTTAAGGTTCGTGGTGGCTCATCACCGATGACAAGATTTGTGCTTTCATTCTTTGTTATGGTTGGTGCACTGATGTTCCTGGGTTGCCCGCTCAGAATGATTCTCAGAATCGCGGGTGGCGACTGGAACGCAATAATTGGTTTAATCGGATTCGTAGTAGGAATCGTTGGAGGAATCCTGTTCTTAAGGAAAGGCTTTACCCTCAAGAAATCCGTTCCGCTCGGAATCGCAGAAGGTGCTGCTATGCCCGCAATCACGGTTGTTTTGCTGGTTATTCTATGCGCATTTCCGGCACTTCTGGTGTTCAGCAAGCTGGGACCGGGTGCTATGCGTGCTCCGCTCGCAATCTCTTTGGTTGCAGGGCTTGTAGTCGGAGTCCTCGCACAGCGCACGAGACTGTGCATGGTAGGAGGATTTCGTGATGCGATCCTGTTCAAGGATTTTTATCTACTGTCCGGGTTTATCGCAATCTTCGTAGCAGCAATCGTTGGAAATCTTATTCTTGGCAATTTCCACGCAGGCTTCGACAAGCAGCCTATCGCGTTTAATGATGCTCTTTGGAACTTCCTCGGCATGGTGCTCGTGGGGCTGGGTTCCTGCCTGCTCGGCGGCTGCCCTCTTCGTCAGGTCGTACTTTCAGGTACCGGAAATGCAGACTCAGGCGTTGCAGTGCTCGGAATGATTGTCGGTGCAGCTTTCTGCCACAATTTCGCTCTAGCTTCTTCGCCGCTGGGACCTACTCCAAATGGCAAGATTGCTGTTATTTTCGGTATTATCGTAACTGTTATCATAGGTCTGATGAATGTCAGAAAAGTTAAGGAGGCGTAGGATGACTAAGGTAGATGCAAGAGGCTATTCGTGCCCGGAACCTGTAATCATGGCTCAAAATGCCGTAAAGGAAGGAACTCCGGTAGAAATCCTGGTAGATAATATGACTCCGGTCAAAAATATCTCGAGATTTGCAGCTAACAATAATCTAACTATGGAATATGTAGAGACGCCGGAAGGTGATTATCTTATCACTCTAAAGTAATGTATATAGCTACTTTTTACACTCACTATGGCGCTCAGACATTCCATAAGATGCAAAAAAGTATAGATTCCAAGGCGGAACTGATGCCTGTTCCGCGCGCCTTGAGCGCATCGTGCGGAATATGCGTCATGTTTGAATTAGATAATATTGCAGAGCTTATAGCAGAACAGCCGGAAGATCTTGAAGGCTTGTATCTGCACGATGAAGATGGCTATAAGCTTCTTCACGAAGGAAATGAATACTGATATTCTATGATGAATATGAACTGAAGTTCCATTGTATGAAGCTGCCGCATTAAGTGAAATGCGGCAGCTGTTAAAATTTCCGACTTTCAAGAATATTAATTGTATTAAAAACGCCATAGTCATTAAAATCAGTGAGTATGATGTTTAATCAGTTTACAATTAGCCGGACAATTTATTTGTAATTTACCTTAGCAGAAGCTGCCCTGAGATTAAATCAATAAATCCTGTTCGGAGGTTTATGACTTGCGAAAGCTGCGCTTTCTCTTGCCATTCGAATCTGCAACTGTAATACCTGCATAGGCAAGAGCTATATTGACAATAGGCATCAGGTAGTTAAATATTGCGAAAGGCAGGTATTGGACGGTGCTTATCTGAAGTGTTGTTTTGATAAATGCTCCACAGGTATTCCAAGGCACCAGTGCGGATGTCACTGTTCCCGAATTCTCAAGCGCGTTGCTTAGAGTCGTCGGACTCAAACCTCTTTCTTCATATGATTTTGCATACATTCGTCCGGGAACAACGATTGAAATGTACTGCTCCGGCATTGTAGCGTTACTCGCAAGGCAGGTGGCCTCAGTCAAAGCTACAAGTCCGCCATCACTCTTTACCAGCTTCAGCACTTTATCTACTATGACATCGAGCTGATGCGTCTCCTCCATTATTCCGCCGAACATCATAGAAATAATAGTGAGTGAAACGGAAAAGAGCATGTTCTTGATTCCGCCGGTCGACAGAAGCTTGTCAATTGATGCTACTCCGGTTTCGCTTGTAAATCCGTTCATTCCGCAATTAAGAATATCGCCGAGTGTACAGTCGCCTCGCTGTAAGATCATTCCGAGAACAGCACCTGACAGTATTCCGAGGACAATGCCCGGTAACGCCGGAATTTTCTTGATAACTGCTATAATTACAATTATAGGCGGAAGGAGAAGAAGTGGATTTACATTAAAATTGTTTTTCAACCCGTTGCTTATCATTTCGACTGATGAAATTGAAGCATTTCCCAGCCCTTGAGAATATCTAAAGCTCAGAACTGCGAAGAATATAAGACAAATACCATACGTTATAGTCGTAGGCAGCATCATAAAGCGAATGTGTGAGAATACATTTGTACCGCTCATCGCAGGGGCTAAATTGGTTGTGTCAGATAATGGTGACATCTTGTCTCCAAAATAAGCTCCGGATATGACAGCGCCGGCGGCGGCAGCGGCAGGGATGCCGAGTCCGTGAGCTATTCCGATTAGAGCCAGTCCCATGGTCCCCATAGTACCCCATGATGTTCCGGTTGCGAGTGATGTTATGGAGCAAATGAGGAGAGCCGCGACAAGAAAGATGCTCGGGGAGAGCAGCTTGAGTCCAAAGTAAATCATCGTAGGAACTACACCGGCGACAATCCACACTCCGATAAGGATACCGATTACGATTAATATCATGATGGAAGGCATGGCCCTCGATATACCCGTTACCATGAATTGTTCGATTTGCTCCCACTTGTAGCCCAATATTAAAGCCATGACAGCGGCCGAAATTACGCCGATGAACATGGGTACATGCGGATCAGTCTCAAAGACGATAATTCCAACTGCCATCACTGCAATCAGCAGGACAAACGTCAGAATTGATTCCCACAGCTTAGGAAGCCTTGGTGACCTTCCTTTCGTATTTTCGTTATAGCTATTCATGCAATACCAACTTTCTGTATGAAATGTTAAAATGTTAAATTTTTATTATTCTACCATGAATCGGGCTAGGAGAATAATAAAAATTGATAAATTAATGATTAGTGAATGTGCATGAAGTCCCTATCGGCATATTTTGCAAGGAACAAAGCATGCCGAACAAACATAATTTTGCACCTAATGCTGGAGCTGGATACCGCTTGCAGGTGCATTGTATCTTAAGAGTGGGGTTGTTTATCTCAATTAGCGATGAACCTACAGCAGCTTACTTGCGAATAAATCAACCTTAGCTCTGAGATCGACCGGCCCGCTGTATATTATTGCTTCGTATTTATTGTCTTTTCTGAGGAATAAGAATTGCATTTGCAGTTCTCCAGAAGACTTAAAATATGCAGCGTAGTCCAGCCCCTTATAATTAAACTGCATGGTACGCTTATCCCGCTTAGAAAGCGTAGTACCGAAACCTTCAACCTGATTAACCATGTCATGTGCCATGAAATGCTTTGCAACATTGGCATTTCGAGCCTTATACAGATAAATGTCATAGGATATAGAGTCTGGAGATGCGGTCTTGGTGTCTATCTTATCATCTGTTTTGTCAGCTCTTTCATCTTCAGGCTCATCTGAGATAGATAAGGATTCGTGCGAAATCCTAGGAATAAGTGCACTATGCGTCTCCTTAAACGAATATATGATGTTTGTATCCTCATGTTTCAGAATGGCGTCCCGAATAACCTGCCATTCTGTCGGTGCAAATTCGGAGTACCGAACCATCTCTTTGTTGCGGTATTTCAGATACTTGATGTTGTCCGAAGAGCTGTCGCTTTCAAAACTGGCAGGGGGAACGATTATGCATGCAACTGCTATTGCAAAAACTAAAGTGTAATAAAAGATGTTGAAGCGATAGACGCCTTTGTACCCCTTTATGGTGACAGCTTTTTCACTTCGCAACCTGCAAAAGAAATTCAGGTACTTTGCTATAGTTGTGGCAAGTGCAAAAAAAACAAAAGGTATCACTAACAGATTCAACACTATGATGATCATATTCTGATCTGCCAAACTGTATACCGTTTCTGAAGGAGTCAAAAATCCCAGAAATAATCTTCGGTTAATATATGCTATCAAGCATATTGCAACAATGAACTGTATGAGGGTATGGATAAGCCAATTCATATAGTACTGCTTCTTGCTCAATATATCCGAAAAAGGTTCGGGAGCATCTGAATCGTCTGAGTAGAAAATCGTAGAATATAAGGACCCGTAGATAATTTTCCAGCCGCACGATTCATACAGGAGCTTTTCTTCATCAGAGATCTTACCCTGCCTATAAGGGAGAATGCGGTATCTGCGGTTCGTTGGTTCGTTTACTACAAATTTAAACAAAAGGGAACCGTTTTCGGTAAGCAGGAGACCCTTTTTAGCCAAGTCTTCTAACCAAATTTGCTCGTAGAATAAATCCTGGAGCATGAATGGATTAAATTTGTATTTTTTCTTAGCGTCCATTGTTTCACCTCTGCGCATCTCTTAAGCATGTTTCTAATCTGTTAATTTCTTGTTGATATAGCTTCTCTCCGCGCTCCGTTATCCTGTAGGAGATTCGTCTGCCCTCGGCAGGCAGCTTCTCGATTAAATGTTCTGACTGAAAGAGTGATAGGAGCGAGTACAGCGTTCCCGGACCCAGCTTGACTCTTCCTTCAGTTAGGTCGTTCACGTAGCTCGATATCTCGGTTCCGCACATCTCCGAGCGGTGGAAACAGAGCAGTGTGTAGAACATCGGTTCGGTTAGAGGTTCCAGCGATTTCTTGGCCATAATTAGCTCTCCACTTCATGATAGCGGTAATATCGTAATACGATACTTATAATTATACTGTAATATCGTAATACGATATTGTCAATATAGATTATCCGCAGATTTAGCCTTTAGAGTTATTATAAATACAAATTAATACATAATGAATTTCGATGAAAGCTGCTAAAAAAAGAGCCAGCCATGTGACTGACTCTAAGACTCTGTATTGCCGAGCTTTAATATGCAGAACGACAACCGTATACTGAACTGCGTGTCGGGATCATCAAGATTGACGTCGCATATTTTGCGGATGTTGTTGAGTCGGTAGATGACGCTGTTGCGGTGCATGAACATCGCAGCTGCGGTCTCCTTGATGCTGCAATTGCAGTTGACATAGGTGCTCAGCGTATGCAGCAGCTCCGTCCCGTTGGCTTCGTCGTAGCGTTGCAGCTGTTGGATGACGTGGTTGCTGTAACGAGAAATATCCTCGGTCCGTGACAGGTGTTCAAGCATGATGTACGTGCTGTAATCTTCAAATTTGAAAACGCTGTAATCCGAGTGAAGTCTGAAGCCGACCTCAAGGGCGTCTTGCGCTTCATTGAGGGCTTTTCGGAGCAGGTGGATGTCGTGGAACTTGCCGCTGACACCGACCTTGACAGCACAAGCAGGTGGAAATACTTCAATCAAATCGGATAGCGCCGGTTGCCCTGCTGCATTAGAAACCACTATGATTGCGTTGTGCTGCGAGAGCACGTGAGCGTCTGGGAGCAACTTGTGTAGCCGGTCTATAACATGAGAAGCCTTGACGAAGTTATCCGCGTTGTTGTCGGCACGGAAATACATCAGCCGTATCGTATCGGCAAACTTGAGGTTTCTATAAGCCTCCGGTAAATTTTCGATAGGTGTACCGATGAGCAGGTTGTACAGAAAGTTATAGTAATTGCTGGTTCGGTACAGGAGCTGCGGAGAGTGCGCGATTATCGAGTAGCCGGCGATACCGCTCAGTGTCTGCAGCATATCCTTGTGGCTGCAATGGTATGTACCTTCTCCTTCAATCAGAATTAGCGAGCCGACCCAGGCGTCTTTGCAGTACACCGGGCAGGCGAGCTTGCGGTATGGCGAGGAAGGACACGTAACTTCAAAAGGGAGGGTACTGTTATCAGCCATCTGCACGGATTTGAGCTTTTTGACCTCGCTTACAAATTCGTAATCGCAGTAACCCTTCTTGATATTTTCCGACCAGATCGGGTCGGTCACCGGAATTTGGGTGGAGTAACCGATAATCCTGAAATCACGGTCAATCAGTATCAACGATGCGTTGAAAGACTGTGAAGCGACGTCTATCAGAGCCTCCGTGCTCTTGACCTCGTCAGCGACTTCGACCAGATAATTGTAGAACTTGTTTGAGCTGCTGTCGGTAAGTGCATCCTGCAGTATATTGAAGACTTTTGCAAAATTATCAGATGGTATAACCGCAAGGTTGCGCGGAGAGCCGTGGAGTGGCTCCGGAATGCAGTCAGAGACTATGATAAAATTATCCGGCCAGATTGTCGGTTGTGCATCGGCACTAAAATATAAGGTGGAGCCGTTGCTCTTGCTTTTACCCTGCTCCCACAAGCGAATGTTAGCAATATCATGGTTTGTGGATTCTGAAATAACCTGTATATCAGAGCTCTTGCCTATGAGGCGGATTACTTCTTGAAACTTCACAATCCTCACCGTCCTCTCATTGGCGCATATAACCGGATTGGTATGTATTAAATTAATTCAATTTTAGTGTTCAGTGCACAAATTGTCAATAATGGTTGTGTTACCGTAAACATAGCGCTATCGTATTTTTAGTTATAAAATTAACATAGGTTTAGAGCTTGTTCACCAATATTTAAGGAGGGTGAAATTATGTATGATAGGTTATTTGAAAAAGACAGGATCGGCAATGTTGATATTAAGAACCGCTTGGTCATGACGCCAATGGGAACTAACCTGGCGGAGCTTGACGGAACAGCCGGTCCGGCAATGCTCGCATATTTTGAAGCCAGAGCAAGGGGTGGATGTGGACTGATTATGCCGGAGATATGCAGGGTAAATGAAGCTACCGGGGCCGGGATGTTCCGTCAGCTCGCAGCTACGAGCGATAGACATATTCCTTCACTCGCTAAACTCGCCGGCACAGTTCATAAGTATGGATCGAAGATTTTTATCCAGCTTCATCACCCCGGCCGTGAGGGTGTATCAGCGTTAATCGGCGGACAGCCCTGTGTTTCAGCTTCCGACCGCATGTGTAATGTGTCGAAGCAGGAGACACGACCTATGGGTATAGATGAAATTCATGAGCTGGTAGGTCAGTTTGGAGATGCTGCGCTTCGCTGTAAGAAGGCAGGTATAGATGGTGTTGAGCTTCACTGTGCTCACGGATATCTGCTGCAGCAGTTCCTATCGCCATATACCAACATGAGAACGGATGAGTACGGCGGCAGCTTCGATAACCGCATGCGCCTAGTCCTGGAGATTATCGAAGACATTCGCAGGAAGTGCGGCGACGACTATGTTCTTGGTTGCAGGGTTTCAGTCGATGAGTTTCTCTCAACAATCGGCGTTGAAGAGGACTATATCCACATCGAAGACGGTATCAAGATAGTTAAGGCCCTGGAAGCAGCGGGGATCGATTTTATCGATGTCAGCTGCGCACTGTACGAGACCGGACTCATGGCTATAGAACCAATATCCTTTGCACAGGGCTGGAGAAAGCCGTTTATCAAGGCTGTAAAGGATGTTGTAGGTATTCCGGTCATCGCAGTTTCGGCTATCCGTGAACCTGCAGCTGCCGAGGAGTTACTGGACGATGAGGTTGTTGATTTTGTCGGAATGGGCAGACCATGGCTTGCAGACCCAGAGTGGGGCAGAAAGGTGCAGGAAGGCAGAGAAAGCGAGCTCAAGAAGTGCATCAGTTGTCTGAGATGCTTCGAGACCCTGATGGGACTCAATGCACAAGGACTGCCTCTTGAGTGTGCCGTAAATCCGCTTACATGTAATGAGAAGCGTTACGGCGAACTTGAGCCGGACACTGTCGGACATAGGGTTGTAGTCGTAGGCGGTGGTCCCGGCGGCATGATGGCAGCTGAGACGTTAGCCAAGAGAGGTGTCAAGGTTACTCTTATGGATCGTCAGGAATCACTTGGTGGAACTGTCAACCTGGCTAAGCGTCCACCTCTCAAGGAGAGAATGGAGTGGATCGCAGATTACTACAGAGATAGCTTTGCTCGTCTCGGAGTAGAGGTTCAGCTGGGCAAGGAAGCAAGCCCGGAGAATATCGCTGCTCTGGAACCGGATGCAGTAGTTCTCGCTACGGGCTCCAGGGCGGTGTTCCCTAAGTCCATACCGGGAGTTGACGGCAAGAACGTTTACACCGTAGAGGAAGTGCTAACTGGCAAGGCGGATATCGCCGGCAAATCAGTTGCTATGATTGGCGCAGGACTCACGGGACTCGAAGTCGGTGAATTTCTCGGAGAGAAGGGATGTAAGGTTGCTTTTGTCGATATGCTCAAGCAGGCGGGCGCAAACGCCTACAGAAACAACGTGCTCGATGTCATGTCAAGACTCGGCAAGATGGATGTAGAGTGGGAATTAGGGCACACACTCAAGGAGATCACTGCAGACGGTGTAGTAATTGAGAACGTAGATAACAAGGAAGAGAAGAAAATCGCTGCAGATGCAGTTGTACTCTCGCTCGGTTATAGTTCCGACCGAAGTCTCAAGGACGCCATGGAGGAGAAAGGCCTTGTTGTATGTCTGGTAGGTTCGGCCATCAAGGATGGAACGATAGCTCCGGCGACAAAGTCGGGATACGAAGTGGGAGCGAATTTATTTAGAAAACCCGAGCCAAGCTTCGTAGTGACCGGGGATGAGCTGAGCAATTTTGCCAAGGTGTCGCACATGCGCGGACAGGAAGGAATCTACCTGGCATACCTGACAGATCCGGCAGCAGTTGCCAAGGTTCTGCCGGCTCCACTGGAACCGTTTGCAGTTCCGGTAGTAACGGTCAGCGCTTGTCATATCAAGGAGCCAACCTTCGCAGACAACTACTATGAGGCAATCCTCGGCGTATATTGCACATATAAGGGGCAGGTCGGACTGTATCCCATCAGCCTGTTGCTGGGCGGGCCCGGTGCAGAGATGGCAACTCAGCTCGGACGTGACAATTCGGCTATACCTAAGAAACTGGGTGCGGAGTTCTACATCAGGAAGGGCGAAAACGACAAGGTTACTTGCAATGTGTCGAGACGCGGCGCTGAGCTCCTCAACATAGAGATGCAGCTCGGCAGCTACAACCACCCTCTGACACATGCGTTATATCAGTCGCCCGTTCCGGGCAAGGTGACGGCAGGGAGCGGATACTACTTCCACTTCGACAGACTACCTGATGAAAATGGCAAATTCAAGTTCACTAATACCGGTCTAATCAGGAATGTATGTAACTACACATACGATGCTTGGACACCCGGATACGTCAACAGGCTGGAGATCAAGTCCAGCATAGATGATCCATGGGGATGTCTGCCAATCAACACTATCGTCGGCGGGGCATATGCTGAGAACAACCTGCTGATCACGTCGTTGGAATACCTTGAGGATGTAGAGCCGGAAGCTTTGATGCTCAAGGTTATCCCGGCTTGGTACGACCAGACTGCGTTTATGAAGGGCGGAATTAAATAGTCTCGCAACCAAATATCTGCGCAGTGGGATATCGCGTAAATATATATCCGCGCAATTATACGTATATATGCACAATCGATGGCTGCAATGGCGCTATCAGCCATGAATAAGTAGAATCGCTTCGGTCGAAGTGACTCCGGAAGTGACTTCGACCGAGCGACGCTGTTTTCAATAAGCGTAACTTTCCAAACAAAGAAAAAGCACTGCAACTCGTTAGAATTGCAGTGTTTTCAACTGGTGTCCCGAAGAGGATTCGAACCTCCGACACCCGCTTTAGGAGTACAGCATAATAATCAGTAATTTCAACGACTGTAGCACCTGTTATCGCAGCGAGTAACACGGTATCACATTAACGCTGCTGCCTGATTTATAATTTCAAAATCAACGTGAGTATATATATTGGCTGTCATTTGAATATCGGCATGTCCCATCAGATATTGAGCAGTTCTAATATCCACACCCCGTTTTTGCAGATTTGTACAAAATGTATGACGTAAGGAGTATGCAGAAATATCTGTAGCCAGTGGGAATGGTGGTAGTAGTTGGTTTCTATATACTTTACATCCCATATCAATATTCATTAACTTGCAGAGGTGTGCCCATGCTCGCCTTTTGTTATCTTTATTCAAAGCCTTTCCATATCTATTTTTACAGAGTAGCTCAAAAGGACTAGCTGAAGAGGGAATAAACTTCGCAAGTCCATCTACGATTGGAACGTATCTGTCTGCAGCCTTTGTCTTTGTGCCTCTTATATGCAAGTATCTGACGTCCTCACGCTTTACTATATCTCTAAATTCAACTGATGAAGCTTCAGATGGTCGGCATCCAGCATAGTACATTAACGCAAAATAAAGAGGTTCATAATGGTTGTCTAGCACATTTAAAAAATGCTTTTCTTCCGAAACTGTGAGTGATCGTCTAGGATTATAGTATCCAGAAGGTTTAGCGAGATATTCTGTCGGGTCGCTATTGATGAATTTATTTATTTTCGCATACTTAAATATAAAACGTAGCATTTGATAGGTATCATTTATAGTGGCCTTAGACTTATCAGCCTTTAGATTTAATACCTGCTGACACACGATAGGCGATACATCTTTGAGTAGCATAGATCCAATCTCTTTGAGGACATATGACTGCATTTTCTGTAGATACTTCTCACGAGTAATAGAGCTTTGCCTTACTTTATATGTCTCAACACACTCAATCGCTCAGGATGATACGGTCCGCTTTGCTGGATTAACTAGTTCATCATTCTCAAGAGCCTGTCTTTTTAATATGAGCTTTTCAATAGCTTCTCGTTCAGTCTTTCCATATACACAATAACGTTTACCATTATATGTGAACGATCTACGAATATAATTCATATCAACCTCCTGAGTTTAGGCACAAAAAGTGCCCTGCTTGTAATAACAAGGCATCGCTGATATACTTTTGTTGGAACTTTGTGTATCAAGCGATGCCAATTTCTACAACCGTGCCTGTTGCCGCAGGTGCGGTTATTTTATGTGGTTATAGGGGAATGGCACATTGTGAGCCATAAAAATTTATAACTCAAAAAACCAGATAAATTTATGCTATAACCTTTTATAACTCAAAAAAACGAGGATATTTGAGCTATGGTTTTTTATAACTCAAAAAAATGTATAGATTTGTGCTATAAAATTTCAAAACCCATTTTAAATAAATATTTTAAGATAATCCATCAAAGCAAATAATCTGTTTCGAGAGTATCCGGTTACTTCAACTAAAATGTTATCACCGTAAAGTTTTTTGATAATGTTATCAACAGTTCCCTTTGATATGCCTGTTTCCTTTGCAATTACAGAACTGCTTAGGAGAGGATTATCATAAAATAAACGGAGTACGCGTAATATGTTTTCTGGACGTCCACCTAATTTTAGTGCTCGTTCTTCTGTATCTTTAACATAGTCAGTTACATTTTTAAACTTGACCTTGGCTGATTTAGCGGTTTCAATTACTGCTTTCAAGAAAAATTTTATCCAACCAATTAAGTCATTATTTAGCCTAACACGATTAAGCGCATCATAATATTCAGTTCGATGTTTTTCAAAGAAATCTGATATATAGAAGCATGGTTTTGATAGCATGTTTTTATCCAATAAATAAAGTGGAATTATGAGCCTGCCAATCCTACCGTTACCGTCAAGAAAAGGATGGATTGTTTCAAATTGATAGTGTAATATAGCTATCTTTATTAGGTTTGGCACATTCCAATCATCCGTATTGATAAATTTTTCAAAATCCGACATTAAGTCTGGAAGTTCGATAATGCTAGGTGGGACATACACTGCGTCTGATGGCTTTGAACCACCAATCCAATTTTGTGATTTGCGTATTTCGCCAGGAGTCTTATATTTGCCTCTAACTCCAGATAAGAGCAATTTGTGAATTTCACAAATAAGCCTGTTACAAAGAGGAAAATCATCACCTAATATACGCTTTATACCGTAATTTAAAGCTTTAATGTAGTTGCGGACTTCCTGCTGGTCATCCCTCTTCTCAGGAGCAATATCTTCTGCAGGAAGTAAATCCTCTTCGATGCTCGTTTTGGTACCTTCAATTTTATTAGATTTGTTTGCTTCAGTTTTTATGTGCATTCTTATATAAATATCAATATTAGGTATTAAGTCAGAAAAGGCATTTAAGCTTCCTAACTCACTACTAGCTTGCTCAAGTAATATATTAAGTTCAGCATCATTCCATCTCCAAGAATGATTAATTAAAGTTGGTGAAAATGATGTATAATCGCCTTGAGATATGTAATTGCCAGAATGAAATGTATTCATATTCATTAGTGTTTTTCCTTTCTAAACGTAGCAGTATGTGCAAAATTTGCACATACTGAAATAATAGCGTCGAGATTATAGAACTGCGTTAAATAGTTTTTTCCATCTGAAGCAGTTGCCGAGAATTTCTCGGTAACTGAATCCTTTATTAATTCGCCTTCAGAGAATATATTTTTTAAATGCAAAGATATATTATCTGAAGAACAACCGAATAATTCAGACATAGCCTTTTGAGTTAACCAAAATGTTTTATCTTTAAATGTAACAGAAACAGTCTCTTGTTTATTTTCTATCTCGTATAAAATAATGTTACCAAAGTCGCCCATATAAACCTCCTACTTTAGAATTGCATGATTTGTTGACGTCAACAAAATGGTCATCAATAATTGCTACTGCAGTTAAAGTTATTTCTCGTATACAAAAGCCGTTTTATCATCCACTTTTAATACCAGTCGCTTGTTACTTCTGTCTATACTATATTTATCTAAAGTATTCCCGGTATCCAAATCTTTAAATATAATTTCATTGTTTTCAAGTTTCCAAATACCAGAGATTTTTTCATCTTGATAACAAACTTCCATAGAACCATCTTCTTCTAGGGTTATATAATTAACAGATTCTTCTGGCTCTTCGCTTGCGTATTTTTTGTATAGATTAGCTTGACGATCATAATCGTCAGGGTAATTAGAATCTTTATCAAAATAAGCTGTGGCATCCCATCGTCCTATAAAATCTTCCTTTTTCAATCCTTTGTTTTTAGAACATGAAATTAACCCTAAAGTGGCAACTATGATTAAAAGAACAGGAATGATTTTCTTCATAGCATTTTCCTTTCTCAATTAGGTAGAGTATCCATAGCCATTTTTAACTAACTACACATACTTATGCAGCACACCAACACATCGCCCGATTATTCTCACTTCTTCGTAGTCAGTAACCATTGCATGATACTCAGGATTACAAGGATTAAGTATCAACGTGTCGCCATCCTGCGTAACTCTCTTTAGAGAAGCTTCGTTGTAATCTAACCTTTCAATAGCGTATATTTGGTCTTGAACAAAATCATAAGACTTTGAAATAAAGACTATATCTCCATCATAGATATTGGCACCAATCATACTGTCGCCGTGTACCTTCAGGCAGTAATCCGCTTTAACATCTATATCTACTATAAATGTACCCTGGTAATCATCTTCGCATACCACACCATCTCCTGCGCATATAGTACCCATGATGGGGAGCTTGTGCGCTGAAGGCAGAATGATATTCGATGGAAGAGGGCGATCTGATTGAACAGATTCTTTGTTGTGCTCCTCTATAAGATCAGATTTTTCTATATTGAAATAATTAGCCATCAATTCAATTTTATCTATTCTTGGATAAGTATTTGCCTTTATCCAATCTGTAAAGGTGGTGTATTTTATTCCGAGATCCTGGCAAATATCATTTCTAGTTTTGTTGTACAAATCCATATAGTACTGAATGTTTTTTGCCATTATTTTTTTGTTGCCTAATTGTGTACTCATTATCCACCTCCATTTGATATGAAAATAATACGCTAATCTCGTAAAAAACACAATAAAATTTTGAAAAAATTACGAAAAAACCGTTGACAAGACGGTTTAACCGTAATATACTCCAATTATCAAATGAAGAAGAAGCGAGGTGAGTAAGTTGAAAAATGATAAACTGACGCTTAAATCAGTCAGAGCTTTAAGAGGATACACACAGGTTGAGGCGGCTAAATTGATTGGAATTAGCCCAGACACCCTGTCAAATTATGAATGTGGGAAGAGCTATCCAGATATCCCTATTCTCAAAAAGATTGAAGAGGTATATCAGATAAGTTACAACGACATTATTTTTTTAGTTTAAAATTACGGTTTAACCGTATAAGAAGAAGAGCGAGAGCTGAAGAGGGAGGGAGAAATGGTTAAACATTACATAACAAAGTATGAAGAAGACGGAAAGCTATATGCAGAAGCATGGATACAGATAAATGTGTTTGGAAGATGCTACTGCATATCCAGAAAAAAGCTTGAAATAAAAAGCCGCTCATAAAGAGCGGTAAAAAGTTTACTTTTTTATCCAGCCATTACCTGGTTCTTTTGTAGGGGGTAATCTATCGCCTGGATCAATATGAACAATTCTAGGACGATCTACTTTACCACCTTTAGGACCGACTTCAACGTAAGTCCCACCGGGCTTATTGTCAGTACCTGGCTTAATAGGTTTTGCCATAATAGAACACCTCCTTTCTTTTATATTGGATTACACACAATATATTGTTGCGAACATGTGTTTGATAACAATATATCAGAAAGTAGAGGTAAGGTCAATATGAGGAAATCTGAAGAGATAAGAAACATACTCAAAATTGAGAGGCGAAAACGCAACATGAATTATAAAGAGTTTGGTGCGTTGCTGGGGTGTACAGGTCGATCTGTATCTTACTGGGAAACAGGAAAGCGAAACATTTCACTGGATGCTGCAGATAAAGCTTTTAAGAATTTAGGAATCACAGTCACTATTGGAAAGAAGAGCTGAAGAGGGAGAACCAAGATGGAGAAATATCGCTATTTAAAGGAGGTGCACAGGTGAACAAACTCGAAGTAAAAGATAACAGATTCTACCTAGATGGTTCAGAACTAGAATTTTTGACAGAAATCACCATAGACAAACTTTCAGGTAAAAAGGCAAGAGTAAGCCTGTCTATGGTCGTAAAAACTACAGGTGAGATTGAATTGCCGAAAGGACTATGTTGGACGCTATCTGCACGAGCGCCTGAACCGTGTTAACCCCAGCGTTTTTAGTATACCCGAGGTGATTATACAGCAAAACAGAAAGGAGACACACATGAAAGTTGAAACACAAAAAGCATGGAAAGAAAGAGAAGCCGGTGAAATGGCAAACATGATCTTAAATCATATGAAAGACAGAAATCTAACACTAGAGGTGCTAGATGAAACTATAGTCCTAGTTCAGGACATATTCGTAAGTCGTGCGGTACTCATGAAACCTGAATTACAAAATAAGGCTGACTAATGTCAGCCTAAACTTAGAGCTTATGACATTCTTGACAACACCAGTAGCATCCATCGAATTTTAAACTCGGATACTTATAGCGGGCAAGGCTTAAAGCTTCATGACAGGAATCGCAATAACCAATATCCACCATATGAGAACTATTCGGCAAATAGCTACAGGTTTGAGAATGCACTTCATGATAACCATGTTCATCGGGCGAGCTATTAAAGTAATAAAAATTCATTCGAAACATCTCCCTTCTTAATACTCGACTGCTCCAACAGTCTGTAAAGGGAGTATATCACACGGAAAAGGAGAAAAAGTAATGAAAATAGGCAATAAAGAAGCAAAAGAAATAGTCATCAAGGATAACACTGGCGAACTTATCGCAGATATTACCGATGATGACATAATCTCAAAGACCAATGTAATCGTCGAGCTCATTAACACAAAAGAAGATAAAGAGTTAAGTCTGCAAGAGATTCAAGTGAGGGCAGCTAATAAATTGTTCGAGGCTATAGACAACATGAACATCAATGAAATAACTATTGAGTCAGCCGAAACAATAGTCAATTCATTGGTAAAGGTTATGAATGTAAGACTTGGATAAAAAAGATACATTCTTTCCTGAGATGACACTGGAGAACTGATTCTTGTAAACAAAAAACTACCAAAGGGCCGTCTTTGATAGTTTTTCGCTGGATTTGTTTACCTTTTTCGCTATAAAGCCTCACGCTAACAACAATTCAGGAGTACTTGATATAGTGGGCTAATTTAACGACTAAGCCAGTCACCGATTTATACGTATCGTAACGTTAACGCTGTATCAGTAATCTGCCATTACTAGGAAATATATTTCAAGTTAGAGAACAAAGGAGAGCTGTAAATGAGAACCAAGATGGAAGACAGGACAAGTAAAAAGCCTGAATACTTCATAAGGCTTATCAAAGGAAGTATTCCGAGATTAAAAACGGAAATAAAGTACGAACCTACAAGTCAATACGATGAAAAAACAGTCGGGCCATTTATAAAGACATATTTTGAAGGTGTGGAAAAAGCTTATAAAAAGCGTTCAAAAACGGATATTAGCTTTTTATATGTGAAAAAGTATCCCTTGACTTGGTTGAGAACATCATCACTTATGTCAAATTTCCCGCTTATAGCGTCAAGTGCAGCAGCGATGGAATCTGCAACGAAGCAACATTCATAGAAAGAAAGGGAGACATTCTTATAATTTGCAAGCTTCAAAGGAAGAAAAGGACAAGGACATGGATAAACAAACAATAGTTCGAGATATAAAAAGGGAAGTTGGGAATTGGCCATGTCAGTCTGACATAGCTAGATATCTGGGTAAGTCTAGAGATTACGTAATTAACCTGATGGCAGGGTGCGAATACATTACGGACGGAAAAAAGAAGCAGTACTTTGCATCAGATGTGGCCGACAGGCTTATGAATACAAGACGGTGTAATTAACCGGATAAATTATGGAGGAAAATCACAATGAATAAAAAGAATCTAAAACCAATGATAAATGAAGATGAGTTAACAAGAGCAGCAAAAGCAGCGTATGAAAGTCATAAAAAGATACTGTACTTAAGCTTAGAGGATGTATTAGATGTTGATTTTCCCAGTGAACTAGAGCCGCTTGCAGAATTAATGTACTGCACAGGCTATGCAGATGCAATAGCTAATGCCTCGGTTGAAATAAATATCGATATTAAGAGCAGTGAAAGGTCGGTGAATCAAGATGAAGGAATTCGTAGAAGCTGTTAAGTATGTGTGTTCAGACGAAGATGGAAACTTTCAACCGATTGCAGTAGTAGGTTCAATCGCTGCCGCACTATTCATCCCAATGTTGTGGGTATTCCTATACGCCATAGGCTGTAATTGATAAAGGAGAGGAAATGGTAGAGGTTGGCTGCATATGTGATCGCTGTGGTCACGAACATGGAACACCGGGAGTAAATCGAGCCTTCTGGTGGTGCCGCCGCATAAAAGGAACTATTTGTGACAAATGCTGCAAACAGTGTGAGTACTGCGATGATTGGCACTGCCGGTATGATCCGGAAGGTCGCCAAAAAATGCGTGAACTTATATTCGCAAATAGAGAAGACGAAAGAACAATATGCAAGTTTCAAGACAGATTACGAACGGCACATAATCCTAGAACAAAAACGAAAGAAATTTTAATGGAGATTATCAAAACCAAAGAAAGGGACATCGAAGCTAGAGAGCAAGAGTATGAAAAACTGTTCTCCAGAGAGGGTCAGCAAAGAGAAATGTTTTAGCAAAAGAGAGGAGGCAAGCATGAAACGCATTTTCTGTGATAGATGCGGAGAAGAAATTGACTATAGGAATCGTAGCAAACAGCTGGATGTGATAGGAGATGCAGAGGGAGTATATGATCTATGTCCTCAGTGCATGGTAGATTTCAGAGTCTTTATGCGAGATAAACCTCAAGCAGGTAAATATGGTCATGGGGTGCAATCAAAGAAGATGGCACGTATATGCGGTATTAGCTTTGAAGAATAAAGAAAAGAGGAGAAAAATGAATCAGATCAATTATGAAATCAAGGAACATAGAGGTATCACGCTTACTGAAGAGGAAGCATATGAACTGAGTATCATGCTGGCCGGGAAATTTGAAGGGTAAGACCGCAGCAAATAGTAAAAGGAGAAAACTATGAGCTTGGAAGTAATCAATAAGGCTAGAGAACAAATTACGAAGGAGTCGCTGAAAATCGGCGGCCCTCTCGCAAACTTTATCGAAGAGCATCTAAACGAAGTGTGCAAGACGGAAGAGGCAGCGAAACTCATTACTGCAGAAGGGAAATCAATCAAAGACTTAATCTCCAAGATTACGTCGGAAGCTAGGAAAAATGCAAAGAATAATGTCGGATGCATAAGCGATGAAGATGTAATACAAATGATAGATGAATATTACGGCATCCACAGCGGTAGCTCCGGAACGATAGACATCCTTGACTTGCTGTAGGAGGTAAGCATGCAGATTGATTATAAGAATGCAAAAGCTTTACCTTTAGATGTCCGTTTCCCGAACAATTTCGAAGCTTGGGTTAATGACGAGACCCCTATAGGTATCATCTATAATCGCTGGAAGAAAAGGGCACATTGCTCGCATTGCGGTCATACATGGGATTATACAGAGACAATCCGCAAGGACGATGCTGTGTACTGTCCTCACTGCGGAACCTTAGAGATAGCAATCCCTCATACAGCGCATCCTGTTAGTTCGTATCGAAATTTCTTTTGGATGTGGCTAGATGGAGAAAGTATCTATTGCGTTGCAGCACATAGTAAGTGGTACAACGCTGAGAAAAATATAGATGAAATAAAGGATAACATGTATCTCACTATTGACCTGATTGGCTGCATCAAACCTGATAAGCAGTATGCATATCGTTATATATATGATTGGAAAACAGACAAGCGCAGATGGGAAAAGACCACTCGTATGCATGTAGAGAACCATGATTATTACAGTATAGATGCAAATATCAATGCTGTAATTGAAGAGAGCTTCCTTAAACACATGGATATATGGTTTGACCATTATTATCCTAATGCTGCATATTGGCTGAATTATCTGATTGATGAAATGGCATTTTGTGCACGGAATCCTAATGTCGAGTACATCAAAAAGGCAGGCCTCGGGGAACTTGTAGAGTGCAAGCTTAGGAAAATACCAACATTTCTAAGACCGAATTGGAAAGCTAAGACGGTGCCGCAGCTCTTGAGGCTTTCAGCGCAGGATGTAGATAAGCTGAGGCAGTGGGAGTATCTTACCGTAGACGGAATCTTAAGATACAAAATCCTGAAGAAGAAACAAAACAAGGTCAAGAAGGAACATATGAAGCTGTGTAAGCAGTGGATCCCGGATGCAAAAGAATTTTACCAGGACTATGGAATGTACGGAATATCCGGGTTTGCACAAATCGTAAGGGAGAGACCACTAAAAGTGCTGCATTATGCCGAGAAGCAGTATCAGCACAACCACGATCGTAATCGAATCAAGTTTTTGTATAGCGACTACTACCATCAGTTCAAAGAGCTGGAGTATCCGGAAGACGATTACTATCTCTATCCTAAAAACCTGGAGGAAGCACATGACAGAATCTCACGTGAATATCTTGATAAACAAAGTGAAATAAAGCAGAGAAAGAGGGAAAAGCAGCAGAGGGAATATGAAGATAATTACCTGCCTGCGCTTGAAAAATATGCATATGAAGACAGTGAATATCTAATCAGACCGCTTAGGGATTTCAAGGACTTCGAAAATGAAGGTCGTAACAATAAGAACTGTGTTGTATCGTACTATGCCAGGGCGAGTAAAGGGAAAACGGCAGTATTCGTTATGAGGCGAATTAACGAACCGAATACTTCTTTCGTAACGATTGAACTCCGTAGCGACCATAATGACCACCGTGTATCTCAATGTTTTGGTACCGGAAACAGAATGCCGGCACAGGAGGTTAGAAAGTGGGTAAATGAGTGGTTGGAAAACATCGTCGAACCGAGAAGTAAAAAGCGGTCGAGGAAGGGAGCAGCATAATGGCAGATCAGATTATAGATGTAAATTACGAAGTTAATGAGGCTAATAGCGAGCTTGAAGGCAAGAGCACTGAACAGCTCTGTCATGAGGCAAACGGATTATATCAGCAGATGGAAGCTGTAGGCAACGTTGCACTCATGATGGCGGCATCTGCTGGTCGCCGCTTGCTTATAGTAAAAGAGCGATTACCACATGGAGAGTTTGGTTCATGGTGCGATGATAATCTTGATTTTTCGCAATCAAAAGCAAACAAAATGATGCAGTTGGCCAAACGCGCAACTGACGAAAATAGTATCTTTTCAAATTCGTACACGTGTACGAATTTGAGCATTTCCAAGGTGTTTGCCTTACTATCGGCTCCGGAAGAGATAGCGAAAGAGGTGATTGAGTCGGAAGATGTTACAGATATGACGGTAACAGAACTCAAAGGAGAAATCGCTGCCTTGAAAGCGAGGAATGATGAACTTGAAGCCGGCACAGGTGATGAAATAGAAAACCTTAAAAACCGCATTGCAGAGCTGGAAGCTGAACAATCCGAATCAGAAATAAGCACAGCCGAGCTTGAGGCGAAGAATCAGGAAATCGAAAAGCTAACCCAAAAGCTTGAAAAAGAAAAGGCAAGGGTGGCAAGTGCAAAGGCTAAAGCTAATGAGGATGTACAAAAGGCAGTAGATAAATATAAAGCTGAGCATGAAAAGGATAAGGAAAAAGCAGTAAAGGAAGGTAAGGCTGAGCTTCAGGCAGCATATACCGAAGCCGAGAAGACAATAGCGAGACTCGAAAAAGAATTGTCCGCAAGCAGCCAGAATGAACTGACAACCTTCCGGACACAGGTCAACATATTGCAGGAAATATTTCAATCATGCTGTAAAAGCCTTGCAGTCATCGAGGCGAAAGATCCGGGACAAGGCGAAAAGGTACGCAGTGCATTACTTCAG
The DNA here is from genome assembly GCF_000293155.1 of Mogibacterium sp. CM50. Taxonomy (NCBI): domain Bacteria; kingdom Bacillati; phylum Bacillota; class Clostridia; order Peptostreptococcales; family Anaerovoracaceae; genus Mogibacterium; species Mogibacterium sp. CM50. The sequence goes on from NZ_ALNL01000009.1 coordinate 52,612, forward strand.
GTACTGCACACTGAAGAAGAACAGCTGAAAGGGTAAAAGAACATGATAAGCAAAGAACTGAAATTTATAGCAGACCATTACGGATTAGAAAACCAACTGGGAAAGTGCATTGAAGAACTGAATGAACTCGTTGAGGCACTGAGCCACGAGAACATAGACCATGTTCAGGAAGAGATTGCAGATGTTGAAAATATGATTGAACAGGTTAAATACCTGCTTGGGTTGCATGAATACCGTATCAGATGCATAAGACTGAGCAAGACCTTCAGACAGTTAACCAGAATGGTAAATCATGATCCGGGGCTAGCAGTTGAAATAGAAGCCCTTCAAGGTGCAAAGAATAAAGACTCTGACAATGATTCGGTCAATGAGCCTAAACACTACAGATTAGATGGACTCGGCATAGAGTCCATAGATGTTATCAAAGCGGTACTTAGGGAAGATGGATTCAAAGCATTTTGCAGAGGGAACGCCCTCAAGTATTTAATCCGAGCCGACCACAAGGGAGGAGTGGAAGATTTAGAAAAAGCAAGAGTATACCTAAATTGGGAAATAGGGATGGAAGATAGAATTGCTATTGTGACCGATATTAAGCAAACGGAATGGGATGGGAGGAATCCAAATGAGGGATAGACCAAAACATATGAGGAAGAACAAAGTGCATAAATTCTTTGACGATCTACTTGGTGTAAAAAAGGTAAACGAGTATCTTGAACCACACAAACCGGATCCGGAAGAAGAGGAAAAGACAATGGCAGAAATCATAGCAAGGTACGAGGATCCGGTGAATGCAGAGCTGGCAGGAGACTTTCCTCTTGATTAGATCAAAAGATTTAGCAGCTATGTACACGGAGGAGCAGCGCGAGGGCATCTGCAAATGGTGTCGGAAGCATGATTATGATAAATGCACTGCTTGTGCGCTCCTCTCAGTGCCGGCATACAACCCTGAAGAGGTTAAAAGTGATGATGACATTAGATGAAGCTATAGCTCATGCAGAAGAAGTCGCTGCTGCAAGCTGCGATGAATGTGGCGAAGAGCATAGACAATTAGCAGAGTGGCTTAAGGAACTTAAACTATACAAAGAAAATCTGGAGAATTAGAAAATGATTAATTTGATACTAACGTGCTTAATTACAGGTCTTATGTTTGGAGTAGTAGCACTGTCATTTACAGCCATGAAGAGGATGGATATGGCAAATAAATTATTCATGATAACAGATGCACTGCTCATTACAGGGCTAATAATCCTGCTAGTGTGCATATATGTGTACATGTAGATAGAAAACAAAAGCTATGACAGCGGCAGGTATACTCCTTTAAAAAATCGTACATAAATATATAAGAGCACATATTGTTTTTTTACAGATGCTTGCCGCTTTCATATATAGAACTAAAAGTTCAAGAGTATCTTCCTTATATATAAGGAAGAAAGAAATCAAAAAATAAGGTAAAACTATCCGGCCGCGAGCCGGATTAAGAGTTCAAATGAGTATTAATAAGTCAGGCATTTAGTAACTATGATAAGAACGAAGAAATATTACACCGGAGATTATCTCGAGTTAGAAATATATAATGTGTCTCCCCGGAAGAAAATAATAAAGAGAGCAGAAAGAAGACATGAGTCATCACCGGCACAGAAAAACTTAAATTCAAAAAGAAGTCAAAGATACTTTGTCAGATTATGCAATCTTAATTTCAAAGAGGGAGACTTTAGCATAGATCTCACATATGACGATGCTCATCTGCCATACAACAGAGAGCAGGTACTTAAGGATATAACTAACTACGTGACAAGAGTCCGCAGGGAGATGAAAAAGAGATCCAGTGAACCGGTGAAATATGTGTATGTAATATCCAACCATGCTGGAGATGATACAGGTTCAAAAGCAAGACCACATATCCACATGATATTTGGAAATGTGGATAGAGATGTCATAGAGGATAAATGGAAGGCTGGATTTTCAAATTCTGATAAGCTCAAATTTGATGAATACGGAATCACAGGCAAAGCTCTATATATGGCTAGGCAGGGTAAGAGTAAAAGATGCTGGGGTAGCTCCATAAATTTAGAGAAGCCTGATCCTATAGTTTCAGATAAAGCTATAACTAAATCCCAGATGGAGAGAATTATTAATGATCCATCAGATGGGCTATATATCTCTAAGCTTGTTAATAAAAACAACAAGACAAGATATACATTTACGGACTGTCTTGTTGAACATGATGGAAGACAATTAGCTTTGTTCGGGCAAGACGAGGAAAACGGAGGTAATGGTTCCGGATTCAGCTTGCTTATACGAATGCGAAAAACAGAAAATTGCAGAAGGTGATGAGTTGCTCTAGGGAGCAAGTTTATTTAAGTGGGATGAAATATGACAAAAAAAGAAATGGAAGAGCTTATATCGATTAAGCAAGAAATTAATGCAATAGAGATGTCTTTGTGTGCTCCTAAAAGCACATATACTTTTGCGTTCTACAAAGATTATAGGACTGGGTTTCCGATTCCCAAAATAGAGACAGGTTATGATGATGGCTCAATATGCAAGGATCAATTGATAAAAAGGCTTATAGCCACAAAGAAGAAGCTGCAAAGAAAAATAATTGAAGCAGAGAAATTTATCGAGATTCAAACAGATAGTGAACTTAGAACCATCCTGCGTAGCTATTACATAAACGGATTAAGCCAGGAAGAGATAGGGAAGCTTCTCGGTTATGACAGAAGCACAATAACTAAGAAGTTAAAACGGTTTTGGCGAATGAAAATTTGACATAAAATACAAGATTCACACAATTCACTTTTTTTCCTGATAAAATGATAGTGTAGAAAGTGTCGAAGAGGCACAGGTTTTTCTCCCAAGCTATAAACATTCGGAAAAGGTCGCTGCAAGGCGTCCTTTTTCAATGCGTGGGTATAAAGAAATCACCAGATAAGACGAATTTGAACAGCAGCTTCGTTGCATGCTGTTTTTTTGTGAATTTTAAACAGTGCAGGAAGAACGATGCATGCGAATGAAGAAAAGAAAAAGACCGCAAAAGAACTTTATGAAAGCGGTGAAAACTTAATATTTATTGCCCAAAAACTAGAGGTCAAAGAGTCGACTTTGAGGTCATGGAAAAGACGTGGGGAATGGGAGCAAAGTGCAACGCCAAAAACGTTGCAAAAAATGCAGTCAAAAAAGGCAGCTGAAAAGCAGCTGAAAAAGGAGTTCGGAGACGAGGCGGAAAAGCTTGTCGAAAATAATTTTCTTACATCTAATCAAAAATTATTTTGTATGTATTATGTGACCTGTTTTAACGCTACAAAAGCATACCAAAAAGCATACAAATGTAGCCGTAAATCAGCAGGGTCAAATGGATACAGAATGCTGAAAAATGCTGAAATCAAAAAGTGTATTAGGGAGCTAAAGGAAAACAGGCTTAATAAAGCTATGTTAAATCCATCTGATATTTTTCAGAAATACATAGATATTGCCTTCTCGGATATTTCCGATTTCGTTGATTTCGGCACTGAAAAAGCAGATGACGGTACCAGACAAAGCTATATAAGATTCAAAGATGCCGCGAAGGTTGACGGTACTCTGATAGCTGAAATATCTATGGGGCAGACGAAGAGGATTAAGCTTGAAGATAGACAAAAGGCTTTAGCCTGGCTGGCAGATCATATGGACCTGGCCACTGAAGAGCAGAAGGCCCAGGTTGAATATATTAAGTCAAAGACAGCTGCAGTTAATAAAGCTTTAACGGGAGAAGGGACAGAAATTGAAGATGTTGATGACCTAGAGGAAGAGATATATGGCAGCACCGAAGAGTAAAGAGCCTGTTAAGAAAAAGAGTATCCCCTACAGGTTTGGAGAGAAGCACAAGGCATATATGAGACGATCCAGGGACTGCACATACAATGTCGCAGAAGGTTCTATTCGTGCCGGCAAGACAACGGATAATATATTTGCTTTTGCTCACGAACTGAAGAGGACAAAGGACAAGCTGCATCTGGCTACCGGATCGACGCTCGGAAATGCGAAGCTCAATATTGGAGATGCAAACGGATTCGGATTGGAGCATATATTCAGAGGACAATGTCACTGGGGGAAATTCAAGGGTAATGAGGCTCTGTATATACAAGGACCGTCTACCAACAGGAAGTTAAGGGTAGTGATATTTGCAGGTGGTGGCAAAGCAGATTCCTATAAAAAAGTTCGTGGTAACTCATATGGTATGTGGATAGCGACAGAGATAAATCTACATCATGACTCTATGATAAAAGAATGCATCAACCGTACAGCGGCCGCTAAGATGCGTAAATTCTTTTGGGATTTGAACCCGGATAATCCTTACGCATCGATATACAAGGAGTACATAGACAAGTATGCCGAGAAAGCAGCTGCAGGCGAGTTCCCTAGCGGATACAATTACGAGCATTTCACTTTGTTTGATAACGTAACAATCAGCAAGCAGAGGCAGCAGGAACTGATGGCTGATTATGATCCTGAAACGATTTGGTACAGGAGAGACATACTCGGAGAGAGATGTGCTGCAGAGGGTGTTATATATAAAAGCTTTGCAGATAATTCTAATAAGCACATCCGGATGTTTAAGGATTATAGCGAAAGGCAGGAATGGTTAAGAACGATACACTTTATCTCAATAGGGATAGACTTCGGAGGGAATAGGTCACTGACTACATTTGTAGCCACAGCAATCCATTACAGATTTCAAGAGGTTGATGCAATAAAAGATGCCAACATAGAAGGGAAAAAAGGCGACATAGATCCGGACAAAGTGAACAAAAGCTTCTTGCAATTCCATGAGGAGCTGAAGAGGGATTTTCCGGGAATTCCTATACTCTACATATTTGCCGATAATGAAGCGCAGTATCTGATAAATGGATTGGCCAAAGCATGTAGGGCAGCGGGTATCACAGCAAGCATAGGTGATAGTGCAAAGAAGAAGATTACGGATCGTGTGTACTGCGGTAATACTTTGCTAGCTAGTGGAAGGATGAAGATATTCCCGGAGTGCAAGCTTCTGATAGCAGGTTTGAAATCAGCAATATGGGATCCGAAGGAAGCTGAGAAGGGCAAGGATGTTCGCCTGGATAATTTCAGCAGCGACATAGATATATTAGACGCATGGGAATATTCATGGGAGCGATTTATGAAAAAGCTGCTTCCTGAATCTAAAAGGAGTAACTGATGAATATAAATACCGTTATTGATTACTTAAATAAAAAATACGACATAAAGCTTGATAGCAGCTATTACCGGAATATATCGATATGGAGAGATTGGTGGATGGGCTATTACGCTCCATTCCATACCTTTGCAGAGGTTGGATTGGATGGCAAAAAGAAAGAGCGTAAGCTCTATACGTTAAAGATGGCAAAGCAGGTGTGCGAAGACTGGGCATCCGGTCTTCTGAATGACGAGCTGCATATTGCCATTGATGATGAAGAATCCGAGACATACATACTTGGGGAAGATGCTGAAGAGGGGAAAGAGGATAAGAAACCTAAGAAGAATATATTTAAGGGAGTGCTTAGAGACAATGCCTTCCGCCAGCAAGGTAATCGACTGATAGAAAAGAGCTTTGCATTCGGTACAGGTGCATTCGTGTTAAGAGCTGAAAATATAAAGCTTGGTAGGAACGATAAGATAATCTCAAACCCGGATATAAATATTCGGATTGAGTATCTATCTGCAGATCACATAATCCCTCTATCTGTACATGCGGGCAAGATAACGGAGGTTGTATTTGCATCTGAGGTGCTGCAGTTAGGTGTGAAGATGATATATCTTGAAACTCACAGACTAGTAGATGGGCAGTACGTAATTACAAACGAGTACTTCAAAGCTGAAGAGGGTAGCCTCATAAAGCAAGAACTTCCAGATGGAATACTTGAAGAAATGACAACAGGGGGAAATGTTCCTCTGTTTTCTATCGTTATGCCAAATATCGAGAACAACATATCTCCAGGTTCGCCACTAGGAATTTCCGTATTTGCAAATGCGTTAGATAACCTTGAAGGAGTAGACCTTGCATATAATAATTTCAACAAGGACTTTAAGCTTGGCGGAAAAAAGGTATTCATGAATAGCCGCATTGTTCGTAGAAATGAAAGAGGAGAGACCATTACTCCTGATGATGTAGCGCAGCAGCTGTTCGTAGAGACAGGGGATGACCTGATAGATGATTCCGGCACAAAGAAGTTCATTCAGGAACACAATCCGTCTCTCAGAGTATCTGAGAATGTTGAGGGAATACAAGCTCAGTTAGATCTCCTATCGTTTAAGTGCGGTCTGGGAACTAAATTCTATCACTTCAATGGTGGAACCGGAGCTGTACAGATAACTGCAACTGAATATCTGGGAGGTCGCCAAGACCTGACTAGGAATACAGGTAAGCATACTCTTGTTGTCAAAGATGCACTTGAATCACTTATCAGGTCAATCCTATGGGTTAAGAAGGAGCTTGGAGGTGGCAAGGTAGACCCAGAAACAAAGATTGAAATTGACCTGGGGGACAGCTTTATTTCTGATAGCGCATCTGAGAGGGCACAAGATATACAGGATGTAAGAGACGGCATCATGAACAAATGGGAGTATAGAGCTAAGTGGTATGGCGAAAGCGAAGATACTGCCAAGGCTAATATACCGGATGCCGGAGAAATTGGATACGAAGAGGATCCATTTGGATTTAATCAAAATCGGGGGGGTAGACTAAAACTCGGTAAGGCCGAGACACAGACGGAAGCCCAGGCAGATAGAAGATTAAACGGAGCTCAGACAACAAGTTTGATTAATACCATATCTCAAATAAAAGAGGGAACTCTGACAGAAGGACAGGCAATTGCTATAATCGCCACTGCCCTGCAGATTGATCCTGAAGAGGCTAAGAGGATTATACAAGGCAGCTTGTGATAAGTAAGGAGGATGCATGCTTACACCGGAATTCTTACATGAAGCGCCGGAAGGGCTGCTTGAAATATATAGAGAAACAGAAGAGGCAATACTAGCCGATATGGCAAGGCGTATATCCACATATGATTTCTATATTCCTGCTGCACAGTGGCAGAAGAGGAAACTCGAAGCTAGGGGTATGTTTGAGGCAGAGATAAACAGGAGACTGTCTCAGCTCACAGGCAGGAGTATTCAAGAAATCAAGGAGCTTATGAAAGAAGCAGGGATGGAGACAATAGCTAGTGATGACCGTATCCATTCGCTGGCAGGGAAAAAATGCCCGCCGCTCGAAGCAAGTCCATCTCTGATTGCTGTAATGAATTCCGGATACAGACGAACAGCAAAGGTGTTTCGCAATCTCACAAGAAGTACAGCCGCTAATGCCTCTAAGCAGTTCAGTAAGATAATGGATCTGGCATATATGCAAATAGCGTCAGGAGCCTTTGATACAGAGGCAGCCATCAGGAATGCAATCAAGGCATTAGCTGAAAAAGGGCTTGAGTCTGTAAGATATCCGTCAGGGCGTGTGGATAATATAGAGGTGGCAGCTAGAAGAGCTATTGTGACCGGTATTAACCAGACAGCTGGAGATATGCAGCTTGCAAGAGCAGAAGATGTTGATAGCGAATATGTGGAAACTACAGCACATGCCGGAGCACGTCCGGAACATGAGGTGTGGCAAGGCAAGGTATTTAAGCTGCACGGCGAAGAGCCGGGATATCCTAACTTCTATGAAGCTACAGGATACGGGTCAGGACCGGGACTATGCGGATATAATTGCAGGCACAATTTCCATCCGTTCTATCCTGGATTATCAACTCCTGCTTATAGCGATGAGATGTTGGCCGAATATGTAGCTAAGGATTACTTATACAATGGCAAGAAATATACCGAGTATGAAGTATCGCAGATGCAGAGGTATTACGAAAGAGCTCGGAGGAGATGGAAACGAGAATACCTAATGCAAGAAGCTGCAGGACTTGATACAACAGAATCCAGTGTAAAGATGCGATCATATATGGAAAAATTGAAGAACCTGGAAGATCAGACAGGCATGCCATCACAGCATGACCGTATGATAGTAGCAGGTTTTGGAAAAGGTGAAGCCGGTAAATCTCAATGGGAAGCGAGGAAATATTACCAGTGGTTTCGTAAAGCTTATTCTCTTGACGGTCAAGGAATGAGAAAAACACTTGCAAGCTATTACGACATGAAGTACAATAACCCCCCTGAGTACAAGCTATTCAAAAAATATGTGTTATCTGTTGAAAGGGGAGAAGTCTCACCACTGCTGGGGTTATCCACATACAGAGAAAAGGCGCATCTGATTGATGAACAGCTTGTAGGGCTGAGAACCCCGCAGGGTGCTGAAATTAAAGATTATTCATCTCATTTTGTCGGCAGAATGATTGGACACTCGGCACCTAACAAAAAGTACAATAGAACAGGTGTAAGCATTGAGGACTTAAAACGTTGCATAACACATGGGGAAGAAAGAACTTCCGGACATGAAGATACTATAATGCTGGTAGGTTCAGGGTGCCAGGTTACATATAATCCTAAAACCGGTGTTCTTGTGCAAACTAACAGAAAGGATAGAGAGGTATGATTGTTGTAGAAATAAGCGGTGAAGAACAAAAGTTTTTAAAACCATATGTAGAAGAATGGCCGGAGCTGGCAACAATTAAATTGGAACGTACTGATATTAGGAAATACCTTAATGCTCTTGATGATATGATTTTGCGCTATGGTTTTGATAAAAAGATGGAGTTCTATAACGAGATTGGGGAAGGTGCACAATTGATATATGATCGCGTTTTAGATGCATGTGATGATTATGATGATAGAAAAGGTGGAGAGGAATAATGAATACGCTTGAAACAGCATACAAGATTCTGAAAAATTTAGAATCTGCAAAAGATGTTGAATACATGGGCACACTTATTAGTCCTGAACACTTAAATGTATCGGATGAAGAGTGGCTTATGGTTATGAAAAATCTTCTTGAAGAAGGGTATATTCGGGGAGTTGATATAAGCAAGAATGTACTCGGGGAGACAAAAGTTAATATTGAAGAGGCTAGAATTACATTGAAAGGGGCACAATACCTTCATGAAAACAGTGCAATGCAGAAATTCATGAGGATAGCAACTAATGTGATAACAATAGGTTCAAGTATTAAGTAATAATTAGATTTTTAAAGCAGGCCAAGTGGTCTGCTTTTTGCATGCAAAGAAAAGGAGTGACAATGGAATCTTTAGAATTAAAAGACAAGGTAAATATACTTGGGACAGAATATAGCATCAAGAGGCAAAAGGAAAAAGAAACTCCCAAGCTCGAACATGCAGACGGGATATGTGAATTTTATTCAAAGGAGATTGTAATTGATGACTTTGAACCTATTCCGAGAACAGTTGCCAATCCCAATTTATATAAAAAGAAAGTGTTAAGACACGAGATTGTACATGCCTTTCTATACGAATCTGGACTTGATGTAAATTCAGAATGGGCAAGAAATGAAGAAATCGTTGACTGGATAGCACTTCAAGCTCCTAAACTACAAAAAGCATTTGAAGAGGCAGGGTGCTTATAACATTATAACATCAGATAAATTGCAGAGGGTGCGCACCTCTGTTTTTTATATTCGCCCAGTCAAGGCGTAAAACTGACTGAATTTTATTACTCGCCTGCTCATCGGCGTAAAATGTGAGCCGCATCGGCGTCGCCTGCCGTAAAAGATGGCGTAGCGGATAAAAGAATGGAGGACACAATGAAAAGAGAAGAGATCGAGAAAGTTTTGAAGGAAGCTGGAGTATCTGATGAAAAGCTGAAAGATACCGTTGAAAACATCCTGGCAGAAAATGGCAAAGATATTAAAGCAGCACAGGACAAGACAGCACAAGACAAACAGAAGGAACTTGATATTGCTGATCAGACTATCAAGGGCCTGAAGGAGAAGGTTGACAAGTTCGATGGAGTCGATGTTGACAAGCTGCGCAATGATGCCAAGGAATGGCAGGATAAGTATGATGCTGATATTGCAGCAGAGAAAAAGAAGACTAGCGACCTACAAAAGGAATACGCCTTAAAGGATGCACTAAGAGGTCAAGGTGCACTGGATCCTGATTACATCATGTATAAGCATGGTGGCATCGATAAGTTTGCCTTTGATAGCCAGGGCAATCCTATAGGTCTATCTGACATCCTAAAGCCAATGATGGAAGCATCACCGGCATTGTTTAAAAAGGATGATAAGGATGATGGCGACGATGGTGCAGCCGGCGGAGCAGGAGGGTTCTCGAGTGGTGGAAATCACGGAGGCGGAGCAGAGCCTGATCTCGACAAACTATCAGATGAAGAGTATTACAAAAGACTCGAAGAAAAAGAAAGGAAGTAAGAATTATGCCAAACAATTTTCTGGAAGTAAAAAACATCGCAAGACAGACATTACCTAGACTAATGAATAACCTGGTATTCCCTAACCTGGTACATAGAGATTTCTCTAATGATTTTGTACCAGGACTTGGAACCAAGATTCAGGTCAAGAAGCCTGTAAAACTCATCGCAGAGGAATTCAATGAGTCACAGGGCGTTAAGCCACAGGGAATCAACGAGGAATCTGTAGAGGTTAAGCTGGATAAGCTAGCTACAGTAGATGTGGAGTTTAGCGCAATCCAGAGAGCTACTAACGTAGATGACCTAAATAGACTATTCCTCGAACCAGCGGCAGTCGCTCTGGCAGAGAAGATTAACAATGATGGATTAGAACTATACAAGTTCATTCCTACAGCTGTGGGAAAGGCAGGTACGACACCATCTGAACTAACGGATCTTGCAAATGTAAGAAAGCAGCTTAATAAGCAGCTCGTGCCAGTTGCTGGCAGAGTAGGAGTATGGGACACCGAAGCTGATGCTGCATTCTCAACTGTACCAGCAATCGTTAATGCTGAGAAGTCAGGTTCTACCAGTGCTCTCAGAGAGGGTTCAATCGGTAGAGTAATGGGACTTGATAACTACATGTCCCAGGCTGTGAGAAAGCATACTGCAGGTACACTTAAGGTGACTGGGGATAAAATCACCGTTAAATCTCAGGTTGAAGATTCCGATGAAGTTGTACTTAAAGGAACAGGCATGACTGGAACCCTTGTAAAAGGAGACATTATCACTATTGTGGGTAATCAGTATTTAGTCACAGAGGATACATCAGCTTCTGGAGATGAAATCCATGTTAATGTAACACCAAAGATCACAGCAAATGCAGACGTGCAGGCAGTGCTGCTCAAGAGCCACACTGCAAACCTTGCATTTAATCCTATGGCTTTTGCATATGTAACAAGACCACTTCAGGCACCAGCAGGAGTAGAGAGTTACGTAACTAGCCACAACGGAATTTCTCTTCGTGTAGTAAGAGGTTATGACATGACGAAGAAGAAAGAGATGCTGTCGATGGATGTACTCTACGGTTACACAGCAATTTATCCTGAACTTGCGACAAGAGTGCTTGGATAAACAAGGAGGCCTTAATGATTGAATATAAGTTTTACACGGACGAATTCTGCGGCAAGGCAATATCCGAGGAAGACTGGCGGGGGTGCGAAACTTTCGCCAGTGCTTATATTCGAAAGCATTTCGTAGGATTTAGTGTTGAAGCAGATGATTATAAGCATGGTATATGTGCTGTTGCAGAGGCAAAACAGACAGTAGATCAAGGCGTCTTGGAAAGTCAGACTGTAGGGTCATGGTCAAAGCACTACAGCGTGAATAGTGTATCTGATAAAGATAGACTAATTAATGCGGCCATGCTTTATCTATCTGAATATCGAAAGGGAGTTGAGTGGGCGTGAATATGTTCACACATACTGTAACGATTTATCACAAAGTGGAAGATCGGAAGTGGCTGACTAGGGTAGTAAATGATGTACATGTAGAGATGATACAGGGTGAAACAATCAGAAAGCGCGGTGTTGAATCCGCATCTAAACTGATTGCATATATCCCGCTTACATCTATGAGCGACGTAGTCATCGAAAAAGGAGACATCATATACTGCGGAATTTCGCCTGTGGCGGTCGTAAACAATTCGAACGATGTCTTATATCACAATAACGCTTTTCTCGTCACCTCGGCTGAAAGCTTTGATTTTGGCGATGGGCAGAAGCATATAGAGGTGGTGGCAAAATGACAAACAAAATAGAGACACCACGAGGTTGCATTGTTGTAACTAAGGATGGCACTGCGGAGTTAAAGTGGAATCCGGGATTCGGTAATCAATGGGGTAAAAACTTTGACAAGGCTCAAAAGTTTATTGACCATGAAGTAATTAGGTTATGCAGTCCTATGGTTCCATTTCGTTCAGGTATGCTGGATAAATCGGGGATATTAGGTACTGTTCCGGGTGAAGGTGAGGTAGCATACAACGCACCATATGCGAGATATCACTACTACGGCAAGCTGATGGTTGGAAGAGCGCCGAAGAAGCTTACAAATCGCAATATGCAGTATCACGGAGCGCCTCGGAGAGGACCAAAATGGTTTGAGCGTATGAAGAGGCAGCATCTTCATAGCATATTATCCGGAGCTGCTGCGATAACAAGGAGATAATATGAGCATTGTTAAGAGTGTACAGGATTATTTAGCCACGTATGACGGCATGCAGCTTATAAACCTGTCGGAGATGGAGACGGACTATACACCGGGAAAGAGCGGTGCGAAAGGAGGCACAGCTGCACTTGCACCGACAGGTAATTCAAGAACGAGAACGGATGTTCTCGGGAATAAGACATATGAAAATGCATATATCTTTTTTGCAAAGGATTTGGCTGTAGATAATTCCGCGAGAGAAGATATGTATGATTTTCTGGAGTCTTTTTCCGGATGGATTGAAACAAAGATTGATGAGGGAATCCTGCCTGAATTACCCGGTAAGTATGAAGCGGTCAATCTAGTACCGTCAAATCACATGCTATATGACATCGAGGAAAGTGGTGCAGGAGTATATCAAGTAGAGTTAATACTAACAATCAAGAAGAGAAGATAGGAGAACTATATGAGCAATGTAATTAAAAGAGAGCTATGGCAGACGTTTTTAGGAATTCCGGATGCAGGAGGAACAAACTTCGACTACGAGGCGATTGGGGAAGATAATGATACGCTGACTGAGGAGCTTAATGCTAATGTCAGCAAGACCAAAAATGTTCTTGGCAAGAACAGTACGGCAGTAGATGGTTATTCTCCAAGCATGTCCGTTTCACCCTATAAGGCGGATAAGGGAACAAAGACCTTTGCATTCCTAAAAGGAATTGCCGATGGACTCAAGACACATGGTGACTGTGAGACACATGTAATAGATGTAGATCTGTTTGCAGAACCGGAATCATCTGAGTATCCGGCTATCAAGAAAGGTGTAATCGTAGAGGTTAAATCTCTTGGAGGCAATACAGATGCCTTCCAGATCCCTTATGAGCTGCACTATACGAATGTGAATGAGAAGGGTAAATTCAATCCTACCACGAAGAAATTCACAAAAACGCTGTAAAAGAAAGGAGTACACTCCATGACTGGTACAAATTTAAATTTTGATACCGGGACAATCACCCTGTATGTGCAGGGTGATCCGTCCCGGAAGTTTGCGTTCAATCCAACAGATCAGAGAGTGCTTAAGGGCTTTTTGAGATTGGTAGATGAAGCGGACGAAAAGATGAAAGACTTCTCGAAGAGAGCAGAGAACATCGATGAAGCAGGAGACATTACAGAGGCTGAGTTTACATCTCAGACAGCGGACCTTATGGATGATATAGACCATTGGTTCAGAAGCTCTTTTGATAGTATTTTTGGAAAAGGTCAGGCTCAGATTGTATTCGGAAATACGTCATCTGTCGCTATCAACAGTGATGGAGAGTACATTATGATAGCAATGCTGATGGCTCTATATCCTATTTTTGAGAAGGAAATTCAGACTAGATCCGATAGAATAGATAAGGTTTGCTCTGAAATCATAGAGGAACTACCGGAAGAGGAAAAGGAGCTGCCTACAGAGAAAGCACATAGTGCTCATAAAGAGGCAGAAGAAGAGAATGCTGACACTGACTCTGCCGAAGAGCATTAAGCTAGGAGAAAAGGAATATTCTATCAGGAGTGACTACCGAGTAGGTATCCGCCTGATGCAGATGTTTGAAGACCTGGAATTGACGGATAGCGAAAAGCTTTTTATAGCAATGAGGGTAATCTTCAAAGATGCAGTAATTTCGGGGATTTACTTACAGGAAGCACTAGAGAAAACAGTGTGGTTTCTAAATGGTGGAGACCTGAATCAAACATCTTCTGCCGGCAGTCGCAGTCAAAGAAGACTATATTCATGGAATCAGGATCTGAGATTCATAATATCGGCAGTAGATAAAACCGTGGGGTTTTCCGTTCGTGGAAAAGCCTTTTTTCATTGGTGGGATTTTCTGTCTGCCTTTTCCGAAGTAGGAGAATCGAGCTTTTCGACAATAGTGTCACAGAGATTACTGAAGCAAAAAGGTAAGCAAACTGAAAGTGATATCGAATGGTGGGCGGATAATGCAGATATTGCAGAGCTCAGGGTTCAAAGGTCAAGAGAGGAACAGGACGCTGTAGATAGGTTCAATAAATTACTTAAAGAAGGGAATGGTTAGTTATGGCTCAGGAATATGCAGGATATCTGATGTTCAATACAAAGCTTGACTCCGGAGGCTTTAATAAGGGGGCTAAAAAGATAGGCGGCATGGGAGGCAAGCTCACAGACCAGCTTGCAAAATATGCAAAGCGTGGAGCTATAGCAATGGGTACTGCTATCACAGCAGCTATGGTATCCGGAGTTAAATACAATGCGCAGATGGAACAATACTATCAGTCATTTAAAACCATGCTGGGTAACACGAAGGAAGCTACAAAGCATATGCAAATGCTTAAGAAGTTCGCTGCAGAAACACCATTTGAAATGACAGATTTGGCGAATGCATCTCAAACACTCCTTGCCTTTGGAGAGAATGTCAATCTGATAGAAGGTGACTTGAAGATGCTTGGAGACATATCACTTGGAAACAAGGAGAAGTTCTCGGCATTGGCTCTGGTATTTGGCCAGGTTAAATCACAGGGTCGTCTAATGGGGCAAGACTTACTACAGATGATTAATGCAGGCTTTAACCCTCTTACTATCATATCTAAAAAGACCGGAAAGAGTATGGCGCAGCTGAAGGATGAAATGGCAAAAGGTCAAATCACCTTTGATATGGTAGCAGATGCTATGAAGACAGCAACATCTGCAGGTGGTCAGTTTAATGATGCCATGAAAACACAGTCGAAAACTGTAATCGGTCTTTGGTCAACTCTAAAGGATAATGTCCATGCGAAACTTGGCGAAGCAATGGAGAGCGTAAGCAACATAATTAAGTCATCGCTTCTTCCTAACGCTATCAAATTTGTGGAAAAATTCAACGTAAAAAAGACTGTAGCTAGAGTAAGAACACTTATTGATGTTCTTAAGATAGCATCTCCTCTTATTGCGGGGTTATATGTAGCACCGAGAGTAACCTCTGGTGCTGGTGCACTAGCTGGTCTTTGGAGTAGAGGGCTGCTAGAAGCAAAGAAATACAAAATTGAGATGGCAGCTATAGCTAGATTGAGTTTAAAAGGTACCAAGGCGGAAATATCCGGTGTTGGTGTAGTGGTTGGATTATTGACTCAGAAGCTTACACTTGCAGAAGCAAAGACTCTTGCTTTAGGTAAAGCACAAGCTGTAATGGCCGGAATCAATCCTTATGTAGCTATAGTAGTTGGTGTACTGGCGTTTGTAACAGCAGTGGAGCTGGCAAAGAAGACGATGCAGGCACATGCTCTAGAAGCGGATAAGGATTACAGCGCAGTTCTAAAACTTGCCAAGGCTAATGAGGAAGCAGAGAAAGCGTATAACAGCCAAAGAAAAGCCGCTGCAAATGATATGGTTCAAAAGGGTGCAGAAGTAGAAAATGCTATTAATCTCAAGAGAGAGCTTGATGGTATCGTGGATGCATCCGGACGTGTCAAAAAAGGCTATGAAGGCAGGGCCGCTGCTATTGTATCAATATTGCAATCCCAAGGTGCTGAAATCAGCATGCAGAATGGTGTGATACAGAATTACGGAGAACTGAGTCAGGCTATAGACAATTATCTTGTCAAGAAAAGAGCTCAAATTGTACTTGATGCATATGAGGAATCGTATAAAACGGCACAGAGAAATATTCGCAAATCGACGGAGGCATACACCAGGGCTAGCAATGAGCTTGATAAGCACACTAAATCTCAAGCTGAAATTAATAGGATGTCTGCAAGACAGGTAAGTGAGTATGAAGAGAAACAGGCAAAGCTCATAAAAGCTAAAAACAAGGCTGCAGCTCAGGTTAATAAGTACAACAAGGATATTACCAGATACGAACAAGCACTTGCTGAGTTTGAAAAAGGCAACTACTCCAAGATTAATGCAGTACTTGATGGTCATGCTCAAGCGCTGGCTGATATCAACAAAAAGAACAAGAAGCAGCTCCGCAAGCAGAGAGAAGATACAGCCGCAGAACTTAAGGCATTGAATAAGCTTTATAAGAAGACCGGGTCCGATAATGTAAAAGCTGCTGCAGAGGCTAAGCAGAAAGAGCTTGCTGCTATAGATTCTAAACTTGGAGAACAAAATGCCAAAGTCAAAGGCAATCGAGGAAATATGAAAGCCGCAGCAAAGGATATGATGAGCGGTGCACAAGAGGGAATCAAGGAGTCAGATATCTCTATGGATGATCAGCTCGGCAAGCTCTCAGAATCTCCTAAGAATTATGCCGGAGGAATTAAAGCTGCGATGAACAGTCTGGTAGCAGCAGCTAATGGAGCCGCAGGAGGAGCAAACCTAAAAGGCTCATTTGCTCCTAGACTGTCTCAGCTATCCAGTTCTCCTCATGGGTATAGAGGTGCAATTTCATCCGCTATGTCGTCACTCATGAATGCGGCACGTTCAAGCGCAGGCAGTGTTTCATTTTATGGCGTTGGATACAATGCAGGAACAGGTATTAAATCCGGAATAATGGCGGCAAAGGCACAGGTTATAGCTGCCGGTATAGCGATAGCGAATGCGGTTGTTGATAACATGAGACGAGCAATAGAATCTCGATCTCCATCAAGGAAGACTGCAAGACTTGTTGGAGCACCAATTACTCAAGGTGTGGGAGTCGGTATGATACGTGAATCAAAAGCACTGTATAAGAAGGCGAGACAAGTTGCTAATAATATAGTTGCGGCTATGAAGGTTGATCCGGTTACCATAGGCCTAGGAGTTAAAAAGAGAATTAACATTCCGGAGGTTGCTAAAGGGACAAAGCCTCCGGTACAAGTTAGAACCACAATTATGATGCAGTCAAAAGAACGCGGTCTACTTGATAAGCTCATAGATAAGGTTGACCAGATAAGCGCTAGGCCAATCAAGCAGGAGGTTAATTTCCATGAGCGAGTTTACACACCTGCAGATGCCCGCGACAAACTGGCGGAACTAACTCGTTTGGGATTGGAGGTGGATACATAAATGATATTTCTGAAGTTTATCAGAGATGATGGAGCCATCATGAATATAGGGGATGGAGCTGAAGACTACGAACTTCTCAGTAAGACTGGCACAAGCAATGTAGAAGTTGAGCACTTTTATGATGCGAAAGGCAGTGGGTATGGAGACTGGCATTCAGGAGAACGAGTCAAGGGAAGGAACCTGAAGTACAAGATTACGAGCCATACCGGAATAGCAGCTTCACGAAGATTTATGGAGTTCTTTTTTAACGTGCTTCATAAATTCAGAGTGGAGTCGTACTTTAATGGCCGAGAAGTTTACCTGGATGCTGAGCTTCTGACGCCTAAACATACAGAGGATTTATATTCTCATGAAGAGGTTGAGGTCACATTCTATGCAGCTGATCCGTATTGGAAGTCTCTCGATGATACTGTAAGAAACTTCTACACACAGTCGGCTCTCTGGCATTATCCATATGCATTTGTTAAACCGAATCAAGACCTTCCGGCTAATGCATATACCGTGTTCGAGAGAATCAATGTAAACAAAACGGTATATGTATATAACGACGGAGACGCGCCGGCACTATTTACAATCACAATTCACGGTGCAGTTGATAATCCGGAAGTGAAAATCAATGATGCACTTATCAAATACAATGGGACAGTCGGTTCCGGAGAGTCCCTATACATAGACTCTGAAAACGGGATTTATCAGCTGGACGGGAAGAATGTTCTAAAGGATATGATTGTGCTTGGTGAACCTATGTTAAAGACAGGTGATAATACACTGGTCAGCAACAAGGAAATGTTCGGTACTGTCAATTACCACAAGCTGTATAACGGAGATATGTAATTATGAAGGTATTTGCATTTGACGAACATATGAACCGCATAGGAGAACTGAAGTATATACAGCTTCTATGGGATAGAAAATGTAATGAGCCTGGGGGCTTTACTCTATACCAACAATCTAAACATTATATCGAAGCCGCATACATAATGGCGGAAGGTCGGAAAGAAATAGGCATTGTATACAAACCTGCATATAAAGCTAATCCGAATGGCAGATATGTCACAACAGAGGGCAAGTTTGCAGAGGATATAACCAATGATGCGACAACAGAGCACGGTAAAACGATCGTTGCTACAAAACGTATGAATGATCAATTCATGGAATATCTTATAAAGAAAGGCATCAAAGAAGCCTTTGATAGTGAGACTATGAAGCCCAGAGATGAGGTTGTGACAAGATGCTTAGATGTTGGTGGAGAAATGTATCGGATCCTGGCACTGGATCAAGAAACATTTCAGGTGCAGTGGAATGATGGTTGGGAAATTAAATTTGTAAGTCCACGTGCAACAGGGATAAGGTTTTCTAAGGGTATTGGCAACGCAAAAGAAATAATCTATTCACAGGACATGTCGGTTTATAAGCATAAATGTACCGGATACGTGGAAATCCCGGATGATATTGTCAAGGGAGGCTATAGCGGAACTACCTTGATAGGTGGGAAGTATTATGAAACGGATTCGTTTACCAGTACGCTACAGGTAGAAGATCGATTCAGGCAGAAGGAAATGTCAATGGATTTCTCCATGCCGGAAGGACTCGAGATTACAACATCTAATAAAGCGAAGATTAAAGCTCAAATTGTGCAGATGTGTCAGCTTGAACTCCTCAATCACTACGTGGTTAGGGATATAGAAGTTACACCGCTGCAGATAGCAGGCTGTCGCTATCTGATAGATTATGACCTTGGAGACATTGTCCTGGTAGAAATCCCTGAAGTAGGAATAACATATGAGGCTCAGATTATAGAGGTACACGAGGTCTGGGAAAAGAATACACAGACCTATGCTATAACGCTGGGGCACAAGAGAATTAAAAGATGAAGAGGTGATTATATATGAGAGCATTCCCATATCAATCAATTTATGATCAATCGGCAAATCCGCCTTGGGATCGATTAACCGGAACGAGTGACCACAGAATAGAGGCACTCGCTAATTGGACTGATGGAGTATATCCGGATGGTGGATGGGAAACGACTCCGGGGGTCGGAATGTCAATTGTAGTAAGCCCTGGCATGGGCAGAATAAGAGGAATCTTTTGTTATGATGACGATCCGCATTCCGGAGGCTTGGCGACGGAAGGTAGAACATTGGTAGTGCAAGCTGCAGACGAGAGCTTGGACAGGATAGACAGAGTCGTTGTGCGCCACAATGACGCGTTAAATGTGAGAGCAACCGACTGGTACATCCTTAAGGGAACACCATCTGCAAGTCCATCGCCTCCGGAGCTGACAAGGAACAGCAGCACGTATGAGTTATGCGTAGCAGAAATCTTTATAGCAAGAGGAACGAGTGCTATCTCTGCACAAAGAATTACAGATACCCGGCTTGACTATAGGTTGTGTGGAACTACAACAACTAAAGTCATGGATTTAGCAATTGATGAGATAAAGAAGTTACTCAGTTCTGCTATCGATGAAACTACAGCAGGAAATATACGTAATACCATGGCTAGAATGATTATCATTAAAACCGATATTCGAATACACGGTACATCTGCAATATCTGACGATACTTATGAAAAGTATCCTTACAGAATTGATATCCCTATCAGCATGTGCACAGAAGAACATGTGCCGGATATATATCTTGATTCTGAATCGACCAATTTGTTTTATGAAATATGTGAAACAAGATCGGGCAGGGTACGAGTATATGTGTCAACAAATGAATTTGGCACAGTAAAAATTCCGGCAATCAGATTGACAAGACAATCGGATGTTTAATTTTAATAGTAATAAAAAAGGAGGTAACGCAGTAATGGCAATAGGTAGAGTACATGGGGGGGGTAAAGCTTTGCAATTAAAAGTTGCTACAAAAATCGTAAAAATTGCTACAAATGGTGGTGTGGCAATGCGTACAATTACCAAATCAGATCTCAGTATCCCACAAGACGCAAGAGTCTTACTGGCACAGGTTCATCCGATACATAAAGCGGGTGCAGATGATGTATGGACCGCCATTTTCTATGGATATTCCTGGGATAACAATAGCGATAAATTGGAGGTAGCTGTCAATGGAAGGTTGGCAGGACTTCAGGAACAGGTGTTTGAAATAAACATTTTGTATTATTAAGGAGAATGAATAAAATGATAGGCAAAATACATGGAGCTAAAACCAAATTGAAGCAGGAACGCATTGACTTGGGGAGCTCTTGGACAGCGCCTCGAGATGGCACGCTTGTATGCGGTGGAAGAGCAAGATATGATACTGCATACTTATTTATTAACGATAAGACGGATAATATATATGTCGGCATGCTTACCATCGAGAAACAAGATCATTATGGTACTGTTATGTGTCCCGTATTAGCTGGGCACACCTACGAGATGCGTCGTCAACATTGGTTGTCACAAGGCGATATGTTTGTTTATGAGGCGTAAATAGAAATATACAAATAATTTAGTCGGTCGGGTAAAGCCCGGCTTTTTAATTTCTTGAAGAAAGGAGGATGCTTTATGAAAGATCCGGAAATGCTGGGGAATCTAGTAATTGGGCTAGGAATATTAATTGCTCTAATTACGGCTCTCAATAATTACGTCAGCAAGCCTGTTAGTGAGCTCAATCGGACTATTGCTGCATTGGATGCGCGGCTCGAAAGTATGAACGAAGATGTACGTAACGTTGAGGCTGCTGTCAAAGAACAAGAAATACATGATCGCGAGTCTCACTCACGAATGTGGGCCACACACAACGACCATAATAGAAGGCTTAATGATCATGAAAAACGAATCGGTTCACTTGAAAACAGGAAGGAGAAATAAAGAAATGAAAATTAATTGGAAACAGAGATTTAGAAATAGGACATGGCTGCTTACATTCGTAGCAGCAGTAGCAGCATTAATCTATCAGAGTCTTAAAGTGCTTGGCATAGTGCCACATATAGCACAGGAGCAACTGATGGAACTTGTAACAATGCTTGTTGGCATACTTACATTGCTGGGGATTGTCGTCGATCCGACAACTCCGGGCACGAAAGATAGTGACCTAGCAATGAGCTATGGCAAGCATGATCCGGAAGAAATAGACAATATGGGTAGAGGTTGGGATGATTTTAATAAGGAGGTCAATGATGAGCAACAGCAGTCTGGTAAATAAACGTATAATCACTTCCCATTCAAGCAGTAGAATGGGAAGCAAAATAACTACTATCATAATCCATCATATGGCAGGGAATTTGAGCATTGAACAGTGCGGCCAAGTATTCCGGACAAGGCAAGCAAGCACTCACTATGGCATTGGTTCCGATGGAAGAATTGGCCAGTATGTAGACGAGGCATATAGAGCTTGGTCTGTAGCCAACAAATGGGGAGATGCAAAGGCGGTTACAATGGAGCTGGCAAACGATGGTGGAGCATCTACCAATTGGCATGTATCAGATAGAGCGATTGAGGCTTGTATAAATCTGTGTGTGGATATTTGCAGAAGGAACGGAATAACCAAGCTAGTATTTACCGGAAACCTCAATGGCAATCTGCAGATGCACAGATACTACATGGCGACTGCGTGCCCGGGGCCTTACTTGGCATCTAAGTTCTCATACATAGCAAATGAGGTTAATAAGAGACTGGGTGCAGGTGGATATGTAGCACCGTCACAGAGCTATATCACGAGCGATGGCAAGCTGGTTGTGGATGGGCTGTTTGGATATCAGTCGGTGCTTAAAATGCAAAAGTGGCTTGGTGGACAGTATAGAGACGGTATACTGAGTGGCCAACTCAGGAGCTGCGCTAGATACATCATGAACATGAAATATGGTGTACAGTGGGGCTCGGGAGGCTCATATACTGTCAGATTGTTGCAGAGGATATTAGGCGTTACCGCTGATGGATATATCGGACATGATACCGTCTGCGCTCTACAGAAGTACCTCAACAGCAAAGGATACAATTTGACTGTTGATGGTTATGCCGGGAATGCTACATGCTCCGCATTTCAGCGATATCTGAATTCGGTGGTGTAATATGAATACTTTAATAGACGGGATTATATTTATTATGCTCAACGCCCAGGTTGCCATCGAGCTAGGTGCAACGGGATGGAGCTGGTTCTAATTTTTAGGCAGTATCTTGACGGGTACTGCCTTTTTTAAGTGCTTGAATTTACGATAATAGTGGGAAAATAAATAAAATTGTACGCAATTTATAACACGCTTTGTAACACACCAATAACGATAAAAATAGGCAAATATCGACAATAGACAATGCGTCAGCAAAAAAGAAAAACACCGCAACTCGTTAGAATTGCAGTGTTTTGAACTGGTGTCCCGAAGAGGATTCGAACCTCCGACACCCGCTTTAGGAGAGCGGTGCTCTGTCCCCTGAGCTATCGAGACATGGGTTGGGCGCTCGTGGATGACACCTCCTGTTAACGTAATCCTCGGATAAATCTCTGATTAACTACAATCATCGGTGCCAAATACGAGCCTAATTATAATATCATCGAATCGTGCTAAACACAAGGGACAAACGACCCTATACGAGTGCGGAGCGCTATTGAATTTTTTACAATTAAATCGCTGCGAGCCCTTGACCTTTCCCCCATGCCTGGTGTAGTTTATAAATACTTGATAATGCGTTGCGCAGTAGAGGGTAGCAAAGATGTTTGTAAGCATGGAACTTACACATATCGCATTGTTGTAGTATTATCGTGCGAACTGTGCACAGCATATTAAATTTTCAACGTATCAAGAAAGTGCAATATTGAAAGGAGCACCGGATTTAATGAAAGAGACTAAGGGATTAATAGCAGAGTTCAAAGAATTTATTTCTCGTGGTAATGTCCTCGACATGGCAGTCGGCATCATCATAGGAGCTGCCTTTACAGCAATCGTTACTTCGCTTGTAAATGACATCATCATGCCAATCGTGGGCGTAATCATCGGAGGTATCGACTTCTCCAGCCTCAAGGTTGCAGTTGGAACAGCCTCCATCAACTACGGAGTGTTCATTCAGGCAATCATCAACTTCCTGCTCATCGCGCTGACAGTATTCCTTCTGATCAAGGCTATCAGCAAGGCGCAGAGGAAGAAGCCGGAGGAGCCTGCAGAGGAAGAGCCTGCAGTACCAACTCCGGAGGTTGAGCTGCTCACAGAGATTAGAGATTTGCTGTCTAACAGAGACTAGCAAGTGCTGGCCGCTATAAGTAGCTTAAGCCTTCAAAATCTCCATTCGTAATTATTTTGCTGAATGTGATACAGTTTTGAAAACAACCCGTTATGCGCAAGCAGCTCCGTACTGCTCCCAGCTTCTACCACTCTTCCTTGCTCCAACACGACGATATGATCTGCATGAAGAACGGTACGCAGCCTATGTGCTATAACTAAAACAGTTTTTCCGACCACAAGCCGGTTAATCGCCTGTTGTACAAATACCTCATTCTCCGGATCAAGAGACGCGGTCGCTTCATCGAGTATTACAACAGGCGCATCCTTAAGTAATGCTCTGGCTATTGAAATACGCTGCCTTTCTCCCCCTGAAAGGGTCGCTCCGTTTTCACCGAGCATAGTCTTATAGCCATCCGGCAGTTTTTCAATAAACTCATCACAGCAGGCAGCTTTTGCCGCTGATTTAATTTCTTCCTCGCCGGCATTCGGTTTGCCGATGCGAATGTTATTCTCTATCGTGTCATTGAAGAGAATAACCTCCTGAAATACAAAGGAAAAATGCTGCATTAAATATTCGGGATCAAGTTCTTTTACATTTACACCTCCGATATTCACTGTTCCGCTATCTGCATCCCAAAAACGCGCAGCTAACTTGGAAATGGTACTTTTGCCGCTGCCCGAAGGACCCACGAGTGCTGTGATCTGTCCGGCTTTTGCCACAAAACTTACTTCGTCAAGTACGGGTTCCTCACCATAGGCAAAGCTCACCGTATCAAAAGATAAATCTGTATTTCTAATCGGTGAGCTTGTTTCTCCGGTCATTACTTCGCTGTCCATCAAGGTGCGGAGACGCCTGTTAGAGACTTGCAAATAAAGTATATCCGGCAATAGTGTTAACACCGTAAGAATAGGACCGTAAATTCTGGTTGCAATTAGCAGAAACATCAGCATGACAAGAAAATCGATCCGCCCGGATGTCAATAAGTGTATGCCTACAAAAGCTGCAACCCCGATACCTGATCTAAGCAACATTGATGACAATGCCATAATTGAACCGGAAACAAGCTCTATGCGAATTGCTGCTGAGCGCAATTCCGTGAAGGCGTCATCGAGCTTCTTGTATTTTTCTCCCCCCAGATTGCAGGAACGTATCACTTTAATTCCATCGAGATACTCTTGCGACTGTTTTTCTGCTGCAAGCTTTGCAGAAATATGTTTTGAAAACAACCGATTCTGCAACTTGCGGCTTGTCCAAAAGATGAGCGCTGTAAGCGGAAGCATAGCAAATATGGATAATGCCATTCGCCAATCAAAGAAAGCAAGGCATATTAAAACAAACACCGATGATGCAATATTTGCAAGAAGCTGGGGCACAATATTGGAGGTTGCCGTTTCGATATTTGTGCAATCCGTCATAATATTGGATGATAACTCACTCAAATCTCTTGTGTTGAAAAAGCTCATCGGCAGTTTTCGCATTTGCTCCGCTACACGAAGCCTGGTCGCCTCCGATTGATGATAAGAGGACACATAGGTTTTCATGTAATCATGCTTTGAAAGCAGGAAAATAACAATAAATGCTATAGCACCAAGCCCAAATAATATCCAAATTCTATTCCATGAAATATCTTCTCCTGTCAGAGGCTTCAATACTTCTATGAAAAGCCCGATTGTAATCATGAAAGGAAGCATCAGTGAAAGGCTTGTAAAAAAGCATGCTATTGCTGCATTTCGCAGCCCTTTTTCCGCATTTTTATCCAGTAGCAAATAATTTCTAAATATTTTCATGAAATAACTGTCTCCTTTCCGATACCCCATTCAAGGGATTGTGTGTATCGCATCCACATATCTGAATACAAGCTGCCTGCTTGTAATAGAACCTGATGCGTTCCGCTTTCGACAAGCTTTCCCTTGTCCATCACCAAAATGTTATCGGCGTCCTTTATGGTTCCAAGCCTATGGGCAATAATAATAACTGTTCTGTTCTCCATTAGTCTGCGTAAGGCCGTTTGTATAAGTCTCTCATTTTCCGGATCCGCAAAAGCCGTGGCCTCATCCAGAACTAAAACGGGAGTGTTGCGAATGATCGCACGGGCAATAGATATACGCTGGGCCTCCCCCCCTGACAGGTGAATTCCGCCTTCTCCAAGCACCGTATCATATCCGTCGGGAAGATTAGTAATGAATTCATCACAGCAAGCCGCTTTTGCCGCGTTTACAACATCTTCATCTGATGCTTCAGGGAAGCCTATTTTAATATTATCCCGAATGCTTTGATTAAAGAGATATACATCCTGAAAAACAAAGCTGACCTGTCGCATTAAATCACGCTCCGTCATTTCGCGGATATCCACATTCCCTATGCATATGCTGCCGCTTGATACATCCCAGAACCGGGGAATTAAGTGGGCTATAGTGCTCTTTCCGCCGCCTGAGGTTCCGACTATAGCGGTAACTTCTCCTGCTCGTGCGGTAAAACTTACATCGGATAAAGCAAGCTTTTCGTCCCCGCTATACGAAAACGACACATTCTGAAATGATACAGCTCCGTCATCAGGCTTTTTACCTTGATTTATTTTAGGCAGCTCCGGAAATGCCATTATTGCATCAAAGCTTTCAACGCCCCCGGAAACCCTCATGCTGGAAGATGATACATACAAAAATTTATGAAGCACCGAAGCTATAGCGGGTGCAAGCAATAGATAGAAAATGAAATTTAACAAAAAATCGTTATAATTCTTCGTCCCTTTTCCGATTAAAATTCCTACAGGAATAAGAAAGAGGTAAATATTGTTGATAAGCGTCATAAATGATGCAGTTGAAATTTTCCATTTCAATGTGTATGTCAGCATAAATTTGGTATATGTTGTAATTGAACCTCGTAATTGCCTGAAAGAGTGTGCTGTTTGCCCAAAAGCCTTAAGCACCGGCATTCCCCTTACATATTCTACTGTAGCCTCTGTCATATCTGCTGTGTTCTTTTGTAGCTTTGCCATGAGATCGGAATTAGAAGAGCCCATAGCAATCATCTGAATACCGAAAGCCGCCAGAACTGCGATAAAAGCAGCAACCCCGAAGCGCCAATCAAATATGAACAGAATTGCGAGCAGAACCAATGGCGCAACAAAGGCGGCAACCATATCCGGATATACGTGAGCTATGAAGTTCTCCATTTGCTCAATATCCTGATTTAATACCTTGCGGAATCGCCCGCTCCCCATTCTAAAATGGAAACCAAGCGGAATTTTTGCAATATGTTCTGTTAATATGGTTTTAAGCTTGTATTGCGTTCCAAATGCGGCAAGGTGTGCGCATATTGAAGAGCTGAAAAATAAAAGCACATCAGCTGCAATACCTATCACTGCAATCATCCCATATCCCCAAACAGCTTCTACATTTAGCTTTGTAAATTCCGGATAAACAGAAATTACATCACGAATGATATAATAAACGGCAACATAGGGAACAAAGGAGGCTGTTGCGGCCAGAGCCGCAAGAACGCCGCTGACCGCAAGAAGTCCCTTGTGATCTGTTGCCAGTTCAAAAATGCGTGACATGCCGCTTTTTGTCTTCTTTTTTTTCATCACTTCGTCTCCTTGAGCAATCCTGCTTTCACAAGATGTTTTTTGAAAACAGCACGAGCCAGTGTTGTCCCCAATATAGCTGTAACAACTGTAACAGCTAAAGCAAAAGCGAGATATGGACCGCTGATAAATTTAATTAAACGAGCCATGAATTCCCCGTTTATGCTATTTCCTTCAGCAATTTTAAGATAATAATCTTTCATGACAAGAAAAGGAATATATGATCCAATGGCCGTCCCAAGCATTAAAACGCAGTAGCCGATGACCTCGCAGGTGTAACTCTTATAATGCCCGCTTCTAACAATTAATTCCGCGATAATTGAACTTATAATTACCGCGGCAAGTATTGGCCAGCCACTACCCATGACGAACATGACCAGCCCGAACAGAATCCCGAACAATATAACGGCACCTGCTTTAGGGGCTTTTGCCCTAAGCAGCATATATACGGAGGCTGCGACGAAGGAGCCTAATGCGACGCCAAACGGCAAGGTATAAACGGTCATGCTCATTATCATAATGCATGCCATAAAAACCACAATAAATATAACGGTAAAAATGCCAAGATTGATAAAATCACGGCCGCCCAGCTTAGTACCGGAAGTAGCTTTGTTTTGATTCATTTGAAATAATCCTCACTTTCTGTTTTTATTTATTTTGATAAAGATATGATTCGCGTACAGGCAAGCTCCAGAAACTCATTATCATGAGAGATTACGATAACGGCTTTTGTCTTTGCAAGTTCCCTTAACAGCTTTGCCACGCGGTTCATATTTTCAAAATCAAGCCCGCTTGTCGGTTCGTCAAAAAAGAGTATCCGTGCAGGAGATAAAGCCGCAAGAGCCACACATAAACGCTGCTTTTGCCCA
Organism: Mogibacterium sp. CM50; assembly: GCF_000293155.1. Classification (NCBI taxonomy): domain Bacteria; kingdom Bacillati; phylum Bacillota; class Clostridia; order Peptostreptococcales; family Anaerovoracaceae; genus Mogibacterium; species Mogibacterium sp. CM50. The sequence goes on from NZ_ALNL01000009.1 coordinate 80,742, forward strand.
CCGGATAAGGAGAGCGGATGTCTGTCACCGACATCTGTAAGCTCCAAGGATGACAAAATCCTTTGCACATCTTCGGAATCTGGTATTTCGCCGGAAGCGGTAATTGTCATTTCTCCAATCACGCTGTCGCTGAACAGCTGATAATTCGGATCCTGCATTACAAGAAAAGCATATTGCTTCCGCATACGGATATCGCTTCGCTGTCCCGCTAAATAAATGTCACCCGTTTTTTCTTTCATAAGTCCGCAAACAGTTCGTGCCAATGTCGTTTTCCCGCTCCCGTTCTCTCCGATCACTCCGACAATATCTCCGTAGTCTGCCGAAATATTGATATTTTTCAGAACGGTCTTTTTCCCTCGTTCAACTGAGAGATTCCTTATCTCCAATGCGGGAATTCTCACGGGACAGCTTGCCGGTGAAGTCGAAATTTCAGCTTCCCATAGCGTGCGCAGGCCCATTCTGTTAAGCGCTGCCACATCTGTTGAGGCAAGCATATCCATATCGTAAAGCCCTATCAGCCTGCCTTCGTTAATCAACGCTACCTGGTCTGCCACATCGCGAAGATAATAAAGCCGGTGTTCAGAAATCAGCAAAGTCTTGCCACTCTTCTTTAGCTGCAGTAGAAGGCTTCGAAGCCTTAAGGTTGAAGTCCTGTCCAGATTTGCGGATGGCTCGTCCAGCACATACAGTTCAGGAGATAAGGCATAGATGCTTCCAAATGCGATCTGTTGTTTCTCTCCGCCCGAAAGCGCAAAAATGTCTTTTCCGCATAAATTCTCCAACTTGAGATTATTTACTGTCCGCTCGTACCGATATTGCATTTCTTCATATGGAACCCCGCAATTTTCCATACCGAAGACAATTTCACTGTCTGTATCCGTGTTGAAGAATTGAGTTCTGGGATTTTGAAACACAGATCCGATTTGTGATGCTAATTCATGCGGCTCCCGCCCGGCAATATCCTCTCCGGTTATTTTTACGGTTCCGGAAAGCTCTCCCGGATAAAAACTCGGAATCAATCCGTTTATAAGCCTTGTTATTGTTGTTTTTCCACATCCCGAACTACCGGAAAGCACCACACATTTACCCTTGTTTATTTTAAGAGAGATGCTTCTCAGCGCTTCCGTTTCCGTTCCTGCATAGCGGAAGCTAACCTGCTTCAATTCAATCAAGTCATCACCCTCCCAACCGTTGTCCGCAGCAGCAGAACCGAAATCAGCGCAACCGTGAATATCAAAGTCAACAATGTATCCCTGAATGTTATGTTGAGCTTTATGAATGATGTTCTGGGAGCGGGATTATCCAATCCGCGAGTTATTGATGCTGCGGAGAGCTCTTCCGCAATTGTGGACGCACGAACCAAAAGAGGTGTAATAAAGCCTTCAAACACGATGATCGGCCGCAGTCTTAAATTTCGGAGAGAAAGTCCTATTCCGCGAAGCGACATGGCATCTCGTACATGAGAGATTTCTTCTTTTGCAGTAGGAAAGAAGCGCATGGCAACCGCGAAAGTAATGATAAATGCACGAGGGATTTTCATAGCATAAAGGCCGGTTACCATTTCACTGACCGATGTTGTTTTCAAAAATGTCTGTCCGTAAAGCATAATCGGCATGCACATTCTTATGCATAAAACAACCATTAAAATCATGCTGTTCAAAGCCTCCGGCACATATTTTGAAAAAACAATAAACGAAAGCAGCAAAACATAAGCGGCAGTGAATTTTATTATCTTTCTTCTCTGTCCGAGAAGAAAAGAAATCGAGCATACAACGATAAAAACAATACTCCCGTATATGATATCCTTCGCGGAAAACGCTACGATACTGATGAGTATCAATAAAAAGAATTTACAGCGCACATCGAGTTTCAAATCGTTTCTCTCCCTTGAAATACAAGTATAGCTATGCTAAACTCACATAAGTTAGTTGTATCTAATCGGGAGTATAATATATCCTCACTCCTTTGAGCAATAGATTAAGCTCGTATATGTCTTTGCTCAAAAGAATAATGTCTGATAGAAAAAATGGTGATGCATAATGATAAATATAATAAATTCTATGTGCAATGACATGGGAATGATAAGAAGTAATGAAAATAATCCCTTCGGTTGCGGTTCCTTCTTTCAAGGAGATGATTATATAACACAGGGGTATTTCTGGGTTTTGCCTCATGGAGAGCATTTTGTGATTACAAAATGTGATTTTTATTTTCTAAAGGATACAGAGCTTACAATGCCGAACGATTCGCTTTATATATCGCTTCGGCTTGAATACGCCAAGCATCTTCCACCGGGCAAAATAGTCGCCTATTTAGAAGAAAATGGCACGCCTATAAATACTTTAATGCGCAAAGGAAGCCGAGTTGCTTACACTGAGGTTCTGTATTCTCCTTCATTTTATAAAACGCATCTTGATACTCTTTTTACCGCGCAGGAAGCAAGCCCTCTTGAGATTTTGAAAAACATGGGAGGAGAGCACAATTGGTCATCCGAAATTATGAATGTTCTTAAAAAAATATATGCCTGCTCTCTGAATGGAATGTCCGCGGAACTGTATTACATAGCAGGGGCTTATGCGTTGATGTCCGCGGTGCTTGAAATGGGAAATGGAAGATTGCCTAAAAAAAGCACGGATTATGAAAGTATCGTTCGTGTTATTCAGTACATTGATGATAACTTTTCACACACAATAAAGCTGGCGGAGCTTTCCAGGTTAGCGAATATGAGCACAACAAAGCTGAAAATTTTATTCAAGCAATTTACAGGGTGCACTATTACTGAATATATTATGTCCAAGAAAGCCGACTACGCTTCTCATTTATTGGCTGATTCAGATTTATCCATAGAAGAGCTCGCAAAGAAAGTAGGCTTTGATACGGTTGCCGGTTTTTCCACCTCATTTAAGAAGCAAACAGGGATACCACCGTCGGAATATAGAAAGCAAATAGAGTTTAATTGTTTGAAGAATCCGTCAGAAATCGTAAATCTTACATTTGGGAGCAGCGATGCTGAAAAACCAAGTTAGTCTGATTCTACCAGAATAATCCTTTGAAAGCTTGTATTTGCCGGTACTTCTTATATTGTGGAACTTACTGCTGATATCTGAAGAAAAACAATAATTGGCAAAAAAAGTAGACTTTGATTTACAGTTCGTGAAGGTGCGAAAAGCCCCAATTCCTACTTAAATTTTAATATACCACAGATAGTAAATCAAAGTCTACTTTGCGTTACAGCTCATGATCGTTGCGGGCCTTTGTAGTATAACAGCTTTATAGTGACGTGAGCAATGAGGAGGAGGATTATTTATGGAATCAAAGCTCAAGATTATAGGCAAGAGACTGTTTGTATTTATGATGTCCTGTCTGATGTTGTTTGGCATGACTCCTATTACGGGACAGACTTTTGCGGAAACTCAACATAATAATGTTTTCACTGAGATTAAACTCACAGACTCGGATTTGACAACACCTGTCGGTTCTGCAGATTATAATAAGCGAATGCAACTGGTAGCCAAGTTTGCTTTGCCTAATAATCAAGTTCACAAGGGGGATACAACAGTTCTTCCCATACCTAATGAACTTGAAATTTATAAGAAAGAAACGTTCCAGATTAAAAATGATAACGATGAGGTTATTGCCAATGCGGTAACCGATCCTGACAGTAAGACCATTACCATGACCTATACGGATTATGTGGATTCACATTCGGATATTACGGGGTCGCTTCATGTTACTGTCATTGTAGACTCCAGTGTGGTTAAGAAGCCTCAGACGCTGCATCTTAAGATTGAGATACCACACGGACAAACCTTCGATTTAGGGACTTTGAATTATACCGGAATACAGAGTGACAACCCTGATGAGGAGATTACGAAGTGGTCTTTCTTCGATAAAGATGACCCTACGATTGTACACTGCAGGATTCGTGTCAATGCAAAAGGCGGTAGCTACCAATATATCAAGGTAAAGGATACTCTTGAATCTGAATCGGTTTCTTATGTAAAGAGTAGCGTTCAGGTTAAAAAAGGTAAATGGGAACTTCCTGCCGGAGGCGGGTATTATTCTCTGAAAAATGAAGTCGACGTCACCGACCAGTTCCCTCTCCAGTATGACGGGAACAGTTTTACAGTTCGTTTTGATAATATAAGCGGAGAAGGTTATCTGATTAAATATGATGTAAAACTGGCTTATACTCCGACGAATCAGGAAATTATTAAAAATAGAATTTTTGCAGAAACTAATAACGGGAAGCTTATAGATGATGTTGTTAAGGCTCTCTACCAGCAATCCGGCGGTGAAGCGAACGGTTACAATTACACTATAAAGATTCACAAGGAGAGCGAGGACGGCAAGAAGCTGGCAGGAGCGGTTTTTGAGGTTATAAGGGATTCTTCACATGCAAAAGTCGGAGAAATCACCACAGACAGCGATGGAAACGGCAGTCTCGGAGGCCTGCTTAAGGATAATTATACAATAAAAGAGATAAAAGCTCCTGAAGGCTATATGCCGCTCACAACTCCGATTCATGTTAAGCCTGCTGACTTCGGCGCGGATAAAGCCGTTTTAAAAACTGTTAAGAATAAATCGATACCTAAAATAAATATCTGCGGTGAAAAGACCTGGGATGACGGAAATAATCAGGATCATAAGCGCCCTGAGAAAATTATAGTAAACCTTCTGGCCGGCGGAAAGCCTGTTAAAGAAACAGAAGTTAAGGCTGGCGCAGACGGGAAGTGGAAGTATTGCTTCACGGATTTACCTAAATACGATTCTGAAGGTAAAGAAATCACATATACTGTAGAAGAAGCGCCTGTGGAAGGGTATACATCTAAAGTTGATGGATTTAACATTAAAAACAGCTATAAGCCTGAAGAAACCAGTGTAAAGGTAACCAAGAAGTGGGAGGATGCAGACAACCAGGATGGAAAGCGTCCAAGCAGCATCAAGGTGCAGCTGTATGGAAATGATAAAAAAGTAGGAGAAGAAGTAACGCTCAACGAAGGAAATAGTTGGACTCATACATGGGCAAAGCTTCCAAAGAACGCAGCAGGAATACCTATAAAGTATACGGTAAAAGAAGTAGGGGAAGTAGATAATTACACCACATCGTATGGTGAAGACAGCCAGGGCAATATAATCATCACTAACAAGCATGTACCTGAGAAGACCAAAGTGGAAGGACAGAAGACATGGAGTGATAATGATAATCAAGATGGAAAACGTCCGGAGTCAATTACGGTAAATCTTCTGGCTGACGGCAGGAAGGTGAAGGAGGTTAAGGCTACAGCAGCTACCGACTGGAAATACAGCTTTACCGATCTTCCGAAGTATGAAAACGGAAGGGTGA
>NZ_ALNL01000010.1:0-2815 GCF_000293155.1 Mogibacterium sp. CM50
CCTGTAACGATATATGGATTTTCATAACAACCATTCTTACTCATCCACAAACACCCCATCTTTGATGGGAATTGCCGTTAGGCAAATTCAAACGTTTAGACTTGTACATTCGGAAGTACGTCAGTGCTTTGGTATACACATTCTCACCATGCGTATTCGACACCCGACATATAGGCAGCACCGTCCACCTCTGGACAGCTTTCGTGTCTGATGTTAATATCAGTCTTACGGCTACTCTCTGCCGACTTCACCGAGCTTTTGACAATGAAATAGTCTAATATTCATTGCCAATCGGAGTATCAGTGTAGGCATTTCAGGGCGTTACCCCGTCATTCTACCTATCAGATTGTCAGTTCTCCTAAGTTTTGAACTTTTAGTCCTTTGACTTAGTGCATAAGCTTTTCACTTATGAACGTGTCGCACGATTGTCATTACCATATCCTTCCATCAGGTTGATAACGCCCCATGCTCCAAGTCCTGCACCTACTGCCATAACCAAAATCTTTAATACATTAACTGCCTGTGTAAAAAATGCCATAAGTTATTCCTCCTCATTTTCTTCTTTCTTTTCAATTTTGTTGTAGGACTTCACTACAAAGTTTTTGTAAGTCTTTCCCTCTTTTTCACGCTTCTTAAAGTAACCAAAGATATGAATCAAATCGCCTTTTTCAAAGTCCTTTGCCTTCTCAGCTTTTTCTCCATAGGCTGCACAGTTAATATACTCCTTGCCTTTACCGTACTTTTTTACAAGCGTGAAGTTTGCAACTTCTACCGTTTCTCCGTCTTTTTCAAAGTTTGAGAAAGTAGGTTCCGCCACTAAGTTGGCGTTGATGTTAATCATTTCTTGTTTCATTTTTTTAAATTTCTCCTTTTCATTTCAATAAAAAAAGCGACCAGAAGTATTACTTTTCCAATCGCTGATACTCTTACTATTTAGTTTTTTCTTAGTGGGACTTCTGATCCTTATCATCTTATCTCCTTTATTGTCTTTAACATATTTAAGGGAATTAGCATTTTGTCGTGTATATATTAGTGAAAGGTACTTGAAATACTAGTTCGCTAATTAGCGAGTTTCCCCTATTTATTGATCGCAATATAAATTGAAAATAGGCATGAAAAAAGACGATAGATTTTTTTTCTTTTCTATCGTCTTACGCATTTAGTATTCAATTTTTCAGTTCAACAAACTGCAATTTGTCTGTCTCAAAACAATTCGTTTATCATTGTCACAAATAAATCCGGTTTCAATAAAACAAGACCTGCATGCCCCAGTTTAGGCAAAACCTTGAATTCTGTTTGCGGAAAATGCTGATTCATATAGGCGATATCAAGTTTTCGCTCCTTTTCTTCGCCATCGGCATACCAGTAATGCATTTGCGTATCGACCTTCGGAATGGGCTGTGGAATCTTATAGTTGTTGCATGAGTCAAAAGTTCTCCATAACGTTTTTCTACTGGAGCACTTCAAAACATCTGCAACATATTGAAGATCTTCCTTCGAATATTCATCGGTAGCAAAAGCCTTCTCAAGCAAGCGCACTCCACCTGTCCTGCCCAGCATCACCATGAGATAGTCTCTCAAGGCGATAAAGCGTGTGACAAGCCATGGTAGCTGATATGGTGTAATGCCTCCGTCCATAATGCAGTGTCTGATTGGAATAAGTTGTCCAAGCGTTACCATTAAAGCAACGGAGCCGCCCATCGAGCACCCATATACTGCATACAATTCGGCAATCTCTTCAGCCTGAAGCCACTCATTCAATTCGGCAGCGATCTTCTCAATGCTTGTAAAGTCACTTTCATCATCAGAATCATATCCGGGAAGAGCCGGAATAATCAGATGATATTTGTTTTTGAGAAGCGGAATTAAATGTTCAAAATAATCCCATCTTACAACAGAAGGATGTATCAGCAGAATTGCTTGTTCATTACCTTTTCCAAATTCATGTATATTCATTAGTCTAATCCATCCTGTGTACAAATTCAAATTTATCTAGCTCTATTATATCAAATATACCCTCGACCATATAGTTATAACAGTAAATCTTACAATCTTGTAATTACCGTATTTCTATTAAGCTTAACCTTGCCTTTTCTCTTTATATATTCTTCAATATCAAACACATTCTTCTTGTCATAATCTTCTAAGAACTTATAGTTCTTATGCTTTGTGATGTCGAATTTATCTGAAAGAAAAGGTCTTACACCTCTAAGCTGAAAAATACATTTACTACCGTCCATTACAGTAATCTCATCTTGGCTCATCAGTTCCTTACCTGTCTTTTGATAATTAAGTCCGAAAGACTTTTGATTTGACCTTGTTTCCGATGTGTTATATAAATCTATCGTTTCTTTTCCCAGTGTTTCAGACAATTCTTTTAGTGTAGTTTTCTCCTTGCCACCAAGGAACAAGGTACTATCACAGTTACCTACGATTGTATCGGCATTATCCTTATAGATTGCCTTTAACTGAGATTGTGCTTGAAGTATGATACTTGCTGATATTTCTCTGGAACGGATTGTTGCAATTAACTTCTCAAACTTAGGTATTAAACCAATGTTTGCAAATTCATCAAGTAAGCATCTCACATGGATAGGTAATCGTCCGCCATATACATCATCGGCTTTATCACATAAGAGATTAAAAAGTTGTGAGTACATAATGGATACTACAAAGTTAAAGGTATCATCTGTATCAGAGATAATAACAAAGAGTGCCGTTTTTCTATCTCCCAGTGTATCAAGCTCAAGTTCATCTTCACTCATCAAGTCCCTAAGTTCCCTAATATCAAATGGAGCAAGCCTTGCACCACAAG
>NZ_ALNL01000011.1:0-60204 GCF_000293155.1 Mogibacterium sp. CM50
CCCCATAAACTGTCATAGTGTAGAGACTAGGTCTCCTTAGAAAGGAGGTGATCCAGCCGCTCGTTCTCGAACGGCTACCTTGTTACGACTTCACCCCAGTCATTGGTTTTGCCTTAGGCGATAGATTAATTAACCGACTTTGGGCACCCCCAACTTCCATGGTGTGACGGGCGGTGTGTACAAGACCCGGGAACGCATTCACCGCAGCATTCTGATCTGCGATTACTAGCAACTCCGACTTCATGTAGGCGAGTTGCAGCCTACAATCCGAACTGGGATCGGTTTTGGTGTTTCGCTCCACTTCGCAGTATTGCATCTCATTGTACCGACCATTGTAGCACGTGTGTAGCCCAGAACATAAGGGGCATGATGATTTGACGTCATCCCCACCTTCCTCCGAGTTGACCTCGGCAGTCTCGCTAGAGTCCTCAACTGAATGTTAGTAACTAGCGACAAGGGTTGCGCTCGTTGCGGGACTTAACCCAACATCTCACGACACGAGCTGACGACAACCATGCACCACCTGTCTCTGCTGTCCGAAGAAAAAACCGATTAAGGTTCTGTCAGCAGGATGTCAAGCCCTGGTAAGGTTCTTCGCGTTGCTTCGAATTAAACCACATGCTCCGCTGCTTGTGCGGGTCCCCGTCAATTCCTTTGAGTTTTACTCTTGCGAGCGTACTCCCCAGGCGGAGCACTTATTGCGTTAACTGCGGCACTGAGTCCTAACGGACCCAACACCTAGTGCTCATCGTTTACGGCGTGGACTACCAGGGTATCTAATCCTGTTTGCTACCCACGCTTTCGTGCCTCAGTGTCAGTTACAGTCCAGAAAGCCGCCTTCGCCGCCGGTGTTCCTCCTAATATCTACGCATTTCACCGCTACACTAGGAATTCCGCTTTCCCCTCCTGCACTCAAGTAGCCCAGTTCGCAAGGCATGTAGAGGTTGAGCCTCTAATTTAAACCTTGCGCTTAGGTAACCACCTACGCACTCTTTACGCCCAATAATTCCGGATAACGCTTGCCCCCTACGTATTACCGCGGCTGCTGGCACGTAGTTAGCCGGGGCTTGCTCCTAAGGTACCGTCATTTCTTTCTTCCCTTAGAACAGAAGTTTACAACCCGAAGGCCTTCATCCTTCACGCGGCGTTGCTGCATCAGGCTTTCGCCCATTGTGCAAGATTCCCTACTGCTGCCTTCCGTAGAAGTTTGGACCGTGTCTCAGTTCCAATGTGGCCGATCACCCTCTCAGGTCGGCTACTGATCGTCACCTTGGTGAGCCGTTACCTCACCAACCAGTTAATCAGACGCAGGCCCATCCCTGACCGATAAATCTTTGACCGATGTAACATGTGCTACTACGGTGTCATGAGGTTTTAATCATCGTTTCCAATGGCTATCCCTCTGTCAGGGGCAGGTTGCCTACGCGTTACTCACCCGTCCGCCGCTGTCCGCTTGGAAAATCAACCGAAGCGTCATTTCCAAGCTTCTCGCTCGACTTGCATGTATTAGGCACGCCGCCAGCGTTCATCCTGAGCCAGGATCAAACTCTTAATAAATGTTATCTGAAGAATCTTTCGATTCGTCCAAATCCTGTTATGGATGACGCTTTCGCGTCTCGACTCGTTATTTCCGAATCATTGTTGTTTGTGTTTGAATTGTACAGGGACATACGACATATTGTACATCGTTTGTCTCTTATACGATCTTGAGATCTGATCTCCAGCTTTCACTGTGTCGATCTCTTGACCAGTTTCTACACTATGAAGTTGTCATGGTTCTGCTGACTGCGTTTGAGCGATTTTTGCACCCGCTCTCTCGCGACAGCTTAATCATTATAGCGCACCAACTTAGCCTCGTCAAGCACTTTTCACTTCTTTTTTGAAAAAGGCTTGTGCGATCTCCGCTAAGAGGTCTGCTCCCTCGCTACTGCTTGATAGCGAGTGCTGTTATTATAAGAAAATCCCCCCGCCTGTGTCAATAGCTTTTTTGCTTCTTTTGTTCTATACATTTTATTTCTATCGCGCTCTTTTTCATTCATCCTCTTATTGTCTATATATATGTACTTAGTCATTATTTTCTTCTATATCTGTTACTGCATATATTGCTGCCCTTATAATTTCTTTTTTACCTTTATCTTCCTTCGCATCTACTACGGCAATGTCAAGGAGTGTCTGGCTGTTCAATATACTGCCGAATAATATGTGGCAATTCTTTTCCCCGTCCAGCGCCTATGGTGGCTTTTTTTTGTGATGCTTCCGCTTCTGACTATTAACTCCTCAAACTTATGCTTGACTTTTTATTATTAGACTTTCCATATATATGATATTTATTCTTTGGTCTTACCACATCTATTTATTACACGCTTTCCACTTTATTTTTTATTTCTTTTCTACTATTTTTTACTATTCTGCACTGCTCCTTGTTAAGGTTATGAGTCATTATTTAATTGTTGCACTTAGAGTGTAAATTCAAGTTACAAAAAAAGGATGCGAAATACTCCACATCCTCTGTTTTATGACTCTGTCACCTTCGTCTCTTGATATCTATTTCTTATTTCTTCTTAATCTTGAAGAATTCTCTCTGTGAGCTCTCTCCTTTTGGATTTCCTCCTCAAGCTTCTTGATCTTATTTCTCTGCTCTCTAGATCTACGTGTAGCCTCAATAGCTATCCTCGTGTTGCGCTTTTCTTCACGCTTAGCTCTCTCGATCTTCTCTTCGTTCTTGCTTAAGAACTCCGGTTTATTGTAATCCAGGCTCATTCCGATTCTGAATCTATCTACTCCTATCAGAACGGATGCAATACCAATTAATAACATTACGTGAAAGTTAAATGCACTCTTGTTGAAAAACATATAAGCGCCCAGCAATGTCATTGCCGTGCCAAGAAGGAAGGTTCTCTTCTCGCTTGTCGAATTTGACCTTATATCCATGTTAATGCTGGAGTCTGCAGCTAAGCCGTTCGTCATAAGCAGCATAGCGAAGATTGCCGTTACCGCAACATCTTCATTTACCTGCCCTGACAGAAACATTATCCCGAGGAAGGCTCCTATAACAGCCTGCACCACATATGTCTTGGTTATCATATTACCTTCGTATCCGACATTACGGAATACTATCAACTCGATGACTCCCATAGCCAGAAGCGCACCTCCCACGATGAAAGCAACAGAAGTGAATGCTGCCGTAGAATTTGCAATACAAAATGTCCCTACTATTACCATTAACGCACTAGAAACCATTGCTAATGTTCTCATCTAGCACCTCCTCATATAACCAAGTGTTAATTATTGAAAACTCAAGGGTTTCCACCCTGTTTATCTCAGCGAATGAGCCTCAGCTCCTAATTGTTCCTTTAGCTTATCTATACTATCACATAGGCAATTTTGTCGCAATCAGACATTACTGTTCATCTCAAAAGACAGATTTCACATTCTACAGATTGTCAATTCCACGCAGGATGCCAAGTTACGGTCGATTTCCAGGATGCCAGGCTACAGTCGATCGGCGTTGCACTTAGGGCAGCCTTGAACTCTACAAAAGGCGTGCTGACTGATTTTTCAGACGCTATTACCAGGCGTGTGTGCCGGATCATAAGGTTCCTTCACCCTAGTGTAACGGGTCTCGTATTTAACTCGATTTCTACGAGCGGGATCGAAGCACTTACGAAGTACGCAACGCTTATTTTATTGCCGGTAGGGACAATGGTATTTATCGCACTGATTGTGAATCCGCTGATTGTATTTATCGCAATTTATCGCAACTCACCAGACTCCATACCCGCTCGTGATTAAAGGTCTGAGCAGAAGTGGCGTAACCGCGTTCTTTACTCGCAGCTCTGCAGCTAACATTCCTGTCAATCTTGAGCTGTGCGGGGAGCCTATCGACAGACGTACTGTTGGCTATAACTGCAGAGCTGCATGAATATCGCAAGAGGGGGCGAAAGGAAGGTCATTAATATCTAATAGAGACTAAATAGAAACATTTAACAGAGAGCTCTTAATATCGATTTTCATATGAACCAAAAAGCTTGGAACGTCGGCTCCAAGCTTTTTGGTTGGATTTTGGTTTCGTTTTGTTCTTTAATACGATTATCCGATGGTTAAACGGCTAATCTGTTATACGGTAAATAAACTCCTACTTGAGCATTAGAAGCGCAATCTGTCCGCCACGCGCCAGTCCGTCTCTCCTGTGAGAGAAATACTTGTCTCTCTGCTCATATGTACAGGAACCGTCGATCTCGATGTGATCCGCAGGAACTCCTGCACTCATGAGCACAGCCTTGTTGATATCAGGCATTGACACGTTAAACTTGCCTTTCAGCGGATTGTACGTATATGCATGAGGAATATTTCTCACGTTCATGTTGGAGATAGCATCGATCACATCAGAGTCGCATTCAAAATGCTTGATGGAAATGCATGGTCCTATCGCTGCGTATAGATCTACCGGGTCAGACTCAAATTCATCAATCATCCTGTTGACTGTGCGTTCCGCTATTTCGTGGGTAGTGCCTCTCCAGCCCGCATGGCAAAGTCCTATCGCTTCATGAATTGGGTCGTATACGTAAATCGGCGTACAATCCGCATGAGACGTCACTAAAGCAACTCCCCTTGCATCTGTCACCATTCCGTCTATTCCCCTTCTCCGAGGCGAATACAAACCTTCTCCGCAATTCTCTCGGCTGACGCGAATCACCTCGTTACCATGCGTCTGATGCACCATGACGAGCTGACGAGGATCTACGCCGAGAGATCGGCACCAAATTTCGTAATTTGCAAGAATATTTGAAAGGGCATCGTCTGTCGTCAAACTGAGGTTCATCGAATCGTAGCAGCCCGTGCTGACACCGCCAATACGCGTGCTATACTCGCAGATCAGCTTGTCATTGAACCGTTCAAACATCTCAAAAGCAGCTTATTACTTGGAAGCTGCAGCCGCGAATACGATAGAGTAGAATTTCTCATCTGCACCGGAGCCACGGGAAGTCAGAACGATTGGAGCCTTTGCGCCAACTACGAGGCCCGTCATTCTACCGCCTCCCTGAATTACCCAAGCCTTACCTATGAAGTTGCCCGCTGCCATATCAGGAACGAGCAGAACATCCGCATCTCCGGCAACAGGACTCTCGAAGCCCTTGAAGTCAGCGATTTCCTTGCTGAGTGCGATATCGTAAGAGATCGGTCCCTCTACTACGCAACCCTTAAGCTCGTCTTTTTCGTTCATCTCCTTGAGAGCTGCTGCATCAACAGACTCAGGCGCCTTCTGATTGAGCTTCTCTGCTGCGCAAAGTGCCGCAACCTTAGGGTTCTCGTATCCCATATTGCGCAGTGAATCTACAGCGTTCTCGATAATTTGAGCCTTCTGCTCCAGGGTTGGGTGAAGAAGCATTCCGCCGTCTGTCAGAACCACAAGCTTGTGGTAGTTTGGAACCTCAAACAGACCAACGTGTGACATAACCTTGCCCATGTTGAGGCCTGTCTCTTTATTTACAACCTGCTTGAGAAGGTCAGCTGTCTGCATTCTGCCCTTCATGAGGAAATCTCCCTTGCCTTCGTTGATAAGTCTTACTGCGGTCTTAGCTGCCTCAACGTCGTCGTCCTCGTTGTAAATTGTTGCGTTCTCCAGAGTAAATCCGTGTTCCTTGATTATAGCCTTGATTTCCTCTTCCTTACCCACGAGAACTGCTTCAACGATACCTTCCTTAACTGCCTCATTAACAGCCTCCAGGGAGTGCTCGTCATGAGCACAAGCTAACACAATTCTCTTTTTAACCGGATGGCTCTTAACCATTTCAGCCATTTCTGTAAAGTTTTTGAACATACATTACCTCCTTAAAATACATATGATTCCATTGTATGTCTGTCACTGGATTGATTATCCACTAAACTCCTATATTATAGCATACCACGAGCGCAATGCAGCAAATTTAGGGGGCTATACGCAGCATGGCAAAAATATATATGTACTATGTCTGTGGTTCTCCCGGTCTGTGGTTCTCCCGGAGAATAACTATAAAAAGGGAGAGGGCATCACCCTCTCCCAACAGCTTGTTTCATTATCAACAGATATGAATAAACTAAATATAATATCTTACAGATCGTATCCGGCCTTGAATGCCTTCTTGTTGAGCTCGACAAACTTAGGCTTGACATTCTTCTCAATCTGAGCATCCCAGTCTACATCGTCGAGAGTGCCGATAGCCTTAACGAGCGCTCCGAGAAGTACGACGTTCATAGCCTTGGCATTTCCAAGCTCTGTAGCGATTTCGCCAGCCTTTACAGCTGTTACCGGGCACTTTGCCTTGAGATCTTCAAGAATTGCTTCCGGATACTCCGCCTTACCCAGGTTGACCGGAGCAGGGTTGATTTTGAAATTGTTAACTACCATCTTGCCGCCAACCTTGAGGTATTCGAGCCATCTGAGAGCCTCCATAGTCTCGAAAGCAACGATTACGTCAGCCGATCCCTTTCCAACGATTGGAGAATGAACCTCATCACCGTATCTAACCTGAGTGCTTACACTTCCGCCACGCTGTGACATTCCGTGGATCTCACTCATCTTAACATCATATCCGGCTTCCATCAGACCGCTCGTAAGAATCTTACTTGCAAGGATTGTTCCCTGTCCACCTACTCCTACGAGGAGAATATTCTTAACTTCACTCATTATCTCTGCACCTCCTCAATAGCATCAAATGGGCATACCTGCTTGCAGACTGTGCAGCCTACGCAGCTATTAACATCGATAACAACATCATCCTTTGAGGACATGAGAGCCGGGCAGCCTGTTCTTACACAAGCCTTGCAGTTTCTGCACTTATCCTGAATGATGTGACACTGAGTCTTGTGGAGTCCTGTGAACTCTTCGAGATCCTGCTGGCTGAACTTCTTAAGTACGCATGGCCATCTTGTAATAATTACAGTAGGCTCATCCTTCTCGATGCAAGCATCAAGCGCCTTATCGACCTCATCAAGATGAAGAGGATTTACAACGTAAATGTTCTCTTCCTTGATTCCGACAGCCTTAACAAGCGCAGGTATATCAACCTCCGGTGCCGGCTTGCCCATGAGAGTGAAGCCTGTTCCGGGGTTCTGCTGGTGACCAGTCATACCTGTGATTCTGTTGTCGAGGATCACGCTGATGCTGTCGCTCTGATTATATACCGCATCCATTAAGCTTGTAATGCCGCTGTGGAAGAATGTGGAGTCTCCAAGAACACCTACTGCCTTAGTCTTTGCACCGGCTACCTTGTACGCCTGCGATGCACCGTGAGCCATAGACAGGGAAGCTCCCATACAGATTGCTGTATCAAGAGCACTTAGCGGCTCGTTTGCTCCGAGAGTATAGCAACCGATGTCTCCATTGATCATAAGGCCCTTTTTCTTCTTGATAGCCTGGAAGAAGCCTCTGTGCGGGCATCCTGCACAGAGCGTTGGAGGGCGAACAACCGACTTAAGCTCTGACTCATAGGATTCAGGTTTAACTCCTGTGAGTGCCTCTCTAACGATATCCGTGTTGAGCTCATCGAATTTAGGAATCTGCTGGTTGCCAATGCACTCGATTCCGTGTCCCTCGAGGAACTCCTGCAGGTAAGGATCCATCTCTTCGATTACGTATACCTTGTCTACCTTGCTGCAGAAATCCTTGATAAGATCTGTTGGCAGCGGGAAGGTCATCCCAAGGTTGAGATATGAAGCATCCTCGCCAAAGGTTTCCTTTGCGTACTGATACGAAATACCGGATGTAACGACACCAATCTTAGTCGAATGCCATTCAGGCTGGTTGATCTCGATTTCATTTGCATATGCTTCCATATCAGCAAGCTTCTTCTCGAGATTAACTCTCATCTTCTTAGCATTTGCCGGAGCGGAAACATACTTGGCAATCTGCTTCTTATATGGAACGTACTCGTGCTCTTCTCTATCGCCGAGTTCTACGATTCCCTTTGAATGACAGACTCTTGTAGTTACATGGAAAAGAACCGGAGCATCGAATCTCTCGGAAAGACCGAATGCCATCTTCATGTAGTCCTTGCACTCCTGAGAGTTGGATGGTTCCAGCATAAGGAGTCTGGCTGCCTTAGCGTAGTTCCTGTTATCCTGCTCATTCTGGGAGCTGTGCTGACCCGGGTCGTCAGCAGAAACGATTACAAATCCGCCTGTTACTCCTGTGTATGCAACTGTAAAGATTGGGTCTGCAGCTACGTTAACACCTACGTGCTTCATCGCGCAGAAAGATCTGACACCTGCAATAGATGCACCGATAGCAGCCTCTGCAGCGACCTTTTCATTAGGAGCCCACTCTGAGTACACATCATCCTTGTACTGAGGCATATTCTCGAGGATCTCGGTGCTTGGAGTACCGGGATAAGCCGAAGCAAACTGGCAGCCGCCTTCGTATGCGCCGCGAGCAATAGCTTCGTTGCCCGACATAATTACTTTCATCTACTTACCTCCTTAAGTTTAACGGTATTAAACTTGTCATAAATATAATTGAATTATACAAATGAATACATTTCCAGTCAAACAAAGTCTTTTTGTGTATTTTTGCATTTTTTTGACATTAATCACAAACATTTTTAGTTTTGTGGATATTTTTTTGTTACAAACTCCTGTTTATCTTGTTTTTGTGTTATAAATTTATATTTTTTTTATAAATTATTATGAAATAATTGCACTTTCCGCTGCGCACAAACTTGCTGTTTTTTACGCTTATTTTGTTTGATAGGCTATGCATTGTTCCCGCTCCATAAAGAAGTGGATTCCTCTTGATGAATCCTTCCATCTGTCAGGTTCAAATCCGTTTGCAGGCACCATCCACTTACCCTTTTCATAATAGAAATCCGGATCTACTGTCGACTGTGCCCAATCATAACTGATACTTTCGTCTATGCTCTTGATAGAAAGGACTTTGGCCTTATCACATCTGCAGGTCTCCATTGTCGCGGATACTCTTCTGGCATCTGCCGGTACAAGCAGTTGCACTACTCTAAGGTCAGTACAGCATTTCCAAGCTATAAAGGGGCCTTCTTCCGGAGGTACCTGTCTGAACCACTTGGTGTCCGCATCTGATATGACGCCATCGAGATTGGCATCCTCGAGGACAGCGGCGTATAAATTTGCTCCACTGATGTCGCTGTCCGAAAGATCTATATCGCGAAAGATGGTTTCTGTCATATCGGTTCCGACGAAGCGGCAGGCGTGCATCGGGCAATTCAGGAATAACGTACCCGAAATACTGGAGTCGCTGAAGTCGGCACCGGCAAGGATGCAGTCCTCGAAGCGGCATAGTCTGAATGTGGTGTTGGTTAAATCGCAGCCTTCGAGGTCTGCGCCCTTGATTACGCTTTCCTCTATCACTAGCCGTTCTTTTTTATCCCTGTTATTTATTATTTCTGTAATTTCTTCCGCTGTATATTCCTTGATCATTTTGCGCCTCCTTAATGTTTGCAGTCATCCATACAAAAGAACTAGCAGTACCTACGAATATCAATTTGCGCCTGCGCCTTAAGGTAATTATACCATTCGAGCAAATTTTTGTAGAAGCTAATGAATAAAATTGAATGGGTTTTGTGAATTTCCGGGATGATTAGTTTTATTATGTGATGCTGCTGCGCAGATGAAGATTAATGTTAAGGATATTTTTATTTATAGTCTATTTGTGGAATTGTGAAATTGTACAAATTTATTAATTATTTTTGGATTTTACTTGACTTTTTTGTTGAGATATTATTAAATCAATGTAGCTTTTGAATAAGACTGACTCGATAGAGGTCGCGGAGCTCAATAGTATCCTGTAGCTACAGCTTGGGGAAGCTGCTGCTTGAGAAAGGGAAATCCGCCGAAGGTCATATCTACCCCGAGATATTTCCTGGGCCGGTGCATAATATGCGCCGAACTGTCACATCGTAAAATGTGGAGCGCTATCAATGGTATATAGTTGATGCATTTTTGTATTACTAACGTACGAACCATGGATACGTTTCAGACGTTATTCATGGCTATTTTATTTTCACGGAGGTTTTACAAATGATACGCATTAACAGAAACAGAATTTTGTACGTATTCGGACTTGCTGCTCTATTTATCACCGCGATGCCTATTATCGCCATGGCGGCTGACAGTAAACCGGCACTCTACGCTACAGGCTGGGCTGTGCTGCCACCAATCGTCGCTATCGGCTTGGCGCTGATCACCAAGGAAGTATACAGCTCGCTGTTCATCGGAATACTCGCGGGCGGCCTGCTGTATTCGGGCATGGATTTCTCAAAGTTTATGAACCACGTCATGATCGACGGATTTGTAACGTCGCTGTCAACTCCCGGCAACGTGGGAATACTCGTCTTCCTCGTAATCTTGGGAATGCTCGTATCCATGATGAATCTATCCGGCGGCTCGGCTGCGTTTGGCAGCTGGGCTGCTCAGAAAATCAGAACCCGTCGCGGCGCAGAGTACTCTACTGTAGCTCTCGGTCTAATGATTTTCGTTGATGACTATTTCAACTGTCTGACGGTTGGAAGCGTTATGAAGCCGCTCACAGACAAATACAACGTATCGAGAGCTAAGCTCGCTTATCTGATTGACGCGACTGCTGCTCCGGTCTGCATCCTTGCACCTATATCGTCTTGGGCTGCTGCTGTCAGCGGTTTCGTTCAGGGCAAGAACGGTCTATCCGTATTTATCCAGGCTATCCCTTACAACTTCTACGCTCTCCTGACTATCGCTATGATGTTCATGATTATCACGATGAACTTCGACTATGGCAAGATGGCTGTATACGAGAAGAATGCGGCTGAAGAAGGAGATTTATTTACCGTAAAGGATGCTGCAGCTCTCAAAAACGACGACGCTGCCGATACTGTTCATCAGGGCACCGTTATGGATTTGGTATTCCCTGTAATCGTACTAATTATCTCGTGCGTCATCGGAATGCTGTACACCGGCGGCTTCTGGAAGGGTAAGGCATTCGTCGATGCATTTGCCGGCTGTGATGCAGCTACATCGTTAGTGCTCGGAAGCACGGTAGCTCTCGTCATCACTGTAGTTTACTATTTAATCAGAAGAGTGGTTCCATTTGCGGAGCTCATGGAGTGCATACCTGAAGGCTTCAAATCCATGGTATCGCCTATCCTCGTACTCTCGATGGCTTGGACACTCAAGGGTATGACAGACTCGCTCGGACTAGCCAGGTTCGTTGCAAATATGATGGATAAGGTTCCCGGCGGATTCGTCGTTATCATACCTGCGCTGTTCTTCGTAGTATCCTGCGCACTCGGATTCGCATCGGGTACATCGTGGGGAACCTTCGGAATATTGATTCCTATCGCCCTCGCTGTTACATCGAACAGGCCTGACATGATGATTGTTCTCATCTCGGCTTGCATGGCCGGTGGAGTTTGCGGAGATCACTGCTCACCAATCTCAGATACAACTATAATGTCGTCCGCAGGTGCTGCCGTTAGGCACCTCAGCCACGTTGAAACACAGCTGCCTTATGCTGTTACCGTGCTCTGCGTATCCACAGTGTCATACATAATTGCAGGAATCATGGAGTCGCCATGGGTTGCACTCGCTGTTGGACTGGTACTTCTCTACATCGTGCTTCGCTTCTTCAAGAAGAGAGAAGGTTCATATGTTGTGGATGAAGCTAAGGCGATAGAGACGGCTACTTCTCAAACAAATTAGCTCTATTACTTTTAGATATATTTAGATATGGACCGGAAACGAAAAGAGGTGATTCGATTGAAGCACCTCTTTTCGTTATCAAGCTCTGATATGGCTCTAAGTCTCTTCGCTACCACCGTAAAGAAAGCACTCTTATATCGATTGCCGCCATACAGAATGAAGATGGGTGAAGTAAAAGCTTGGATCTTCAGATATGTATTGAGACCGTAACAATTAAGCTACGGTCTCATTTTTTGTATTTTCTTGTAAAGCCACTGGGGGCTATTACTCAATTTATTCTTTTTGAAATCTTTACCCAATTTTGTCCCAGTTGCTCATTCAAACGGGCTATAGCCCTTGAAAATAAGCCATTTTCAGTAAAATATCTTCTATTCAAACTCTATTGTTCTATCCGATTATCTCTTTCTAATTATTCTGTACCAACGCAATCAGAGTTTTGTACGCCACCGGTCCCGCAACCTTGAAGCCCGTGCCGCCATGACGCACCCACGAAACAAACGCATACGGATGCTTTGGATCATCTATAAAGCCCACAAACCAAGCATCCGGATCTCCATCCCCTGTCTCCGCTGTTCCTGACTTGGCATAGATATCCAGTCCTCTGAAGTTACTCTCACCATATGTGACCTTGACGTCGTTCTTCATCATGCTCTTAAGTCTATCTGCAGTCGCTTCGCTGAGGTATTTCCCAAGCGAGTCGCCGCCTGTCACCTTCTTGAGGAAGCTTGATGAGCCGATGAGATATGGATTTACAGCCTTGCCGCCATTTGCAATCGAGCCCATATAGACCATCATTGAAGCCGGGTTGACTAGATCGTCCGCCTGTCCGATTCCCGCCCAGCTGAGTTTGATTGGGTCGTCAGCCGGGAAATTAAACTTACCCTTTGCCGTCTTGATTCCGCTAATGTTGAGGGAATTCGTAAGCCCGACCTTCTTGACGTATTCCTTCATGTTGCTCGCACCAATCTTGCGAGTAATCTCTCCGAAGGCACCGTTGCACGACTTAGCAAGAGCCATCTCAAAGTCCACATGACCGTGAGCCTGACCGTTGGTGCACCTTATAGGCGAACCGTTTACATAGGTAACTCCACTGCACGTATATTCAAAGCTGTCTATATCATCAACATTGTCTATCGCCGCTGCGGCAGTAATCGTCTTGAAGGTCGAGCCCGGCGTCATGCTTCCGGATAGGAATGTGTTGAAATACTCTGACGAATTGGAATTAGGCAGCGTTCCCTTAGGATCTACAGCCGGAGTGCATACCATCGCCACTATCTCTCCGGTCTTGTAGTTGAACACTCCGACCATCCCCTGCCTCTTGCCCAGCGCGTTGTAGGCTGCGAGGTTAGCCTTGGAATCTATCGTCAGCTTAATCTTGCTGCCATCCTTGTTAGTATCGTATGTACCGTTGAGCAAATCGTAGCCGATAAGCTGCGGCTTCCACATATTGATAGCGCCTGTTGCGATGTTGCCCTTTGGATCTCCTACAACATGCACTGTCGCCCTGCGAAGCGACGGGTCAGAGGGATATATGAGTCCATCCTTGGTGCAATTTAAAAGCATAACACCATTGCGATCGTATATCGTCCCTCTGTTAATCTCGCCATTTGTATATATCTGCCTATTGCCATAGAAGCTCGCCCATTCCTGTCCCTTGGTGACGAATCTCCATGTGAATATCAGTATTCCGATAAATAGAGTCGCAGCCAGCAGCAGGCAGATGTTCGCTCTTCGCTCTAATTTGCGCATACGCTACCTCCTTCAGTTAAAACCATGCTACGCCCTCCTCTTGATTGCGAGACTTGCGTCCTTGCGCATATCCGCGGCCTTGAAGTAAGCGAGCATTGCCCACGAGCACATCGCACTCGTGCCTCCCGTCGATATAAACGGGAAGGTGACTCCGGTGAGCGGGAACAAATCAACTGCCCCGAAGATATTCAGCATCGTCTGGAAAATCATCATTGTAGCTGCTCCACACGCTCCGATAGTGTAGAAGGTAGAGCGGCCGGCGATGATCGAGTTGACTGCGAACAGCGAAAGCGTGATGATGCAGAGCACCAGCAGGATGGCAATAACAAGCCCCCATTCCTCAGTTACAAATCCAAAGACAAGGTCGGTATTGGACGCGCCCACAGTCTTGAGCGAGCCGTTACCCGCACCGAGTCCGAGCAGACCACCGCCCGACGCATACGACATGGTTCGAGTTTGCTGGAAGCCCATGCCGTTGACAAAATCCGGTTCCCAGACGTGTCCCCACGCCTTGAAGCGGCTGGCTATATACGGTTTGAATCTGAGAACCATGATGCCCATGATACCCGCAGCGCCAATTGTCAGTATCAGTCTCGAGAAGTCTCCGCTTCTGAGGAACGAAATTACGAGATATGTGACAAAGAATATGAGAGCCGTACCAAAGTCGCCCATCTTGGCCAGACACGCCAGGCAGAATAGAGAGAACAGCATGAATCCGTATAGGTTTTTCTTGTTGAACAGGTTCTCCATAGTTGCTGCACCGATGCAGATGAATGCAAGCTTGACAATCTCGGACGGCTGAATCGATATGCCGCCGAGCGAAACCCAGTTGGCTGCACCGAACTTAGTGGTTCCAAAGACTATGTTAAACAACAGCAGTCCCACCGAGAGAACTGCCAATACCGGCTTGAGCTTCTCAGTTCTCTTGAGATCACGCATATAGATGCACATAAACATAAAGATAAAAATTCCCACAAGTGTCGCTATATACTGCTTCATCGTCAGAGCAGGATTGGTCGAGGTTGTAACCGCCAGCCCAATCGTCGACATGAAAAAGGCAATCAGCTCCATCTCGAAGCCCTTACTTCCCATAGCTCTAAACAGTATGACATAAATCCACATGGTTAACGAAAGCAGCGGAATTGAAAGAAGCGCCCCCGGAGTCAGAGCCGTACCCATGCCAATAATCAGTTGAATCATCGTTAGAAACTGAAACGCTGTGATTGCAACCATCAGTGGCCATGGCGAGACAGGCTTCTTGTCCATCGAGCGCATAGCGTCATTGTTTTTCTCCTCTTCGACACTAATCGCCGCGAGCGTGCATTTAGCTCCGCCCATGACAATCTCGTCTCCGGGATTTATAATATATTTTTTGCGTGGAATGAGCTGGATTCCGTTGATGATAGTCCCGTTCTTGGAGTTGAGGTCCTTGAACATCCACTTGCCGTCTTTGCGGCGAATTAAAAGCGCCTGCGTATTGGAAATCGTATCCAGCTGAATGCGCAGGTCGACCGATGATGACCGCCCGATAATATTCTCCCAGTGTGTGATCGGGAGTGATACACCGTTATCGACATAGAGATAGCCCCAGACCTCCGGAGTTACCCGCGTCGAAAGCAGGGACATGATGGACTTCATAAGGATGAACACTGCCAAAATTACGAAGATCCACCTTGAACCCGTAGTTATGTATTTTGCAAAAATCGGATTATTCTCAACAAATGCCAGTACGGATGTAAATAAGCTATCTATCGTTACCACCCCATTTACAGTAATTTCTATTTTCTCCAGGAGCTTTTGAGACTCACGATGCTGTTAAACACCTTCTCGTCGTCCGTTGTCAGCTCGCTGTCGGTAATGTAGTAGCCCTTGCGGAAGAACTGGAATCTCTCGCCAGCCTTGGCATCAGCTGCTGATGGCTCCGCATAGCCCCATGTCTCAGTGAGCGAATCCGGGTTGAGTTCGAGCTCACCTTTATCATTCTCAAGCATCAGCGACCGATACTCGCGAATCTTGATTCTAACTGCCGTCGATGCCTCTACAAAGTGAATCGTGCCCTTGACCTTACGGTTTCCGCCTTCTGTACCGCTCTTGGTATTAGGATCGTATGTGCAATGCAGTTCCTTGATAGAACCGTCCTCATTCTTGATAACCTCATCGCAAGTGATGAAGTAGCCGCCCTTGAGCCTGACTTCGTTACCCGGGAAGAGTCTAAAGTACTTTTTCACAGGTACTTCCATGAAATCTTCTCCGTCAATCCACAGCTCACGACTGAACGGAAGCTCTCGTTCACCGAGCTCCGGAGCATTTCTGTTGTTCTCAACTGCACACATCTCAATCTGATCCTCCGGGTAGTTGGTGATTACCACCTTGATCGGATTCATTACTACATTGCGTGCTGCGACCTTGAACTGCAGATCGTCACGAACGCATGCCTCGAGCTGAGCAAAATCGACTGTAGAATTGGCCTTTGCCACACCGATGTCGTCACAAAAGCTTCTGATAGCCTCCGGTGTGTATCCACGCCTTCTGATGCCGGCAATTGTAGGCATACGCGGATCATCCCAGCCGGAAACAGTGCCCTCATCAACGAGCTTCTTGAGATATCTCTTGCTCATGAGCGTGTTGGTGATATTAAGTCTGGCAAACTCAATCTGCCTTGGCTGCGGATCCCAGAATCCGACTTCGTCGAGAACCCAGTCATACAGCGGTCTGTGATCCTCGAACTCAAGCGTACATATGGAGTGCGAGATGCCTTCTATAGCATCCTCGATTGGATGTGCGAAGTCATACATAGGATAAATGCACCACTTGTCGCCGGTATTGTGATGAGTAGCGTGAGCAACCCTGTAAATGATCGGATCCCTCATGTTGATGTTAGGAGAGCTCATGTCAATCTTGGCACGCAGCACTGCCTCGCCATCTCCATACTTTCCGTCTCTCATATCCTCGAATAGAGTAAGGTTTTCCTCTACAGTTCTATTTCTATAAGGGCTCTCCTTACCCGGCTCGGTAAGTGTCCCCCTGTACTCTTTGATCTCCTCCGCTGTGAGGTTGCAGACATATGCCTTGCCCTTATTGATCAGTTCAATCGCTGCATCATACATAGTGTCGAAGTAATCGGAAGCCCATCTCTTCTCATCCCACTCGAACCCGAGCCAGTGCACGTCAGCCTCGATTGATTTTACGTACTCGAGATCTTCCTTTACCGGATTGGTATCGTCGTATCTGAGATTGCACTTGCCGCCGTATTTCTTGGCCGTTCCGAAGTTAAGGCAAATGGATTTAGCGTGGCCTATATGCAAATACCCATTGGGCTCCGGCGGAAATCTCGTATACACGTCTTGATACTTTCCCTCCGCCAGGTCTTCATCTATCATGTTGTGAATGAAATTACTTCTCATTGCGGTTTCTTGTGAATTATCTCTATCGCTAGCCATCATTGCCCTCCTCGGCTTGGATTAATACATACTCGCCAAGCTGAGAACACTTGTCCTGTCATCGGAACCTGAAGCGTCCACAACTTGGCGAATGCACTGAATTTTTTAAAATTATACCATAATCAAAGCTCTTTCAAAAGGCACAGCCTTTTCTGAACAGCAGCATTGTATGCGCCGCAGGTACCGGGTATCAGCACAATGATAAAAGATCTTAGATGTCTGTCCTTGCCAGTATCGCGGCAGGCGTCTTGCGCATAGTCCTGATAACCGGTATCAACCCCGCTACCAGGTTGAAGATGAGCAACAGCGCGAACGTCAGAAGCGCTACCCAAGGAGCTATCAGAAACTTGGAGCCAAATATCTCGGCGGTATTGCCCAGCACATAATATGCCGCTGCTATGCCCGGTATTGCCGTGATCAACGTTATCACGATAATTTCTCCCATGAACATCCTGTAGACATCCCTCTTCTTAAGACCTATCGCTCTCATCGTTCCCACCTCCTTGATTCTGGATAGGAAGGATGATCTGAGCATAAGATACATCTCTATCAGAGCTATCAATATCATCAGACCGGCTGCTGTCATCGTCTTGCGGAAATTCTTGGTCTCGGACTTTATGTAATTCTCCCGATCACGATCGTAATTGTTCTGAGCTGAATAGCCTGCATCCTGAAGCTTCATGACTAACGCATCAGGATCATGCGAGTATACGGAGACACTGCGCTGCTTCGAGATATAATTCAGCAGAAGCGTATTGTTAGTCGTGAAGACAGCGTCGTCATCCTGAAAATCTGTCGTATAATATCCGACAACCTTGAGCTTATGACCGTTCACCTTGGTGGCTATTTCCTTGCCGAGAGGCATCTCCTCCTCGTGAGTATCGCGGACTACTGCTTCGTAATCATTTGCAGGCGCATTACCCTTCTTGATCTTGGTTGAAGCCGGCGCATACGCGTAATCGATGATTGGATTTGCAGAATTCTGATTGCCGCCGTCACCGTCCGAGCTATCGTTACCATCCGGGTCTGCCGGCAGACTCTCCGGGCCTTCCAGAGTAGAACCGTTTGCGCTGTACATAAGCACGTCCTGGCAAAGCTTGTCGGCGAAGAAGGCAGATGGCGAGTTGACATTGGAAATACCTGTGATCGTAAATTCTCCCAGATTCTTGACCTTGAGCTTGCGCCCGATGAAATCTTTCTCCTTGATAATTCCAACCTGCTGCACCGTCCTGGACTTAAAGAGCTTACGAGTCAGCATCCTATCTATGACCACGCCTCGCTCGTCTGCAGGCAGCTTGCCACTGACCAGCTCGGATTGCTTGAGCGTGCCGACCGGCGTGACTGAAGCGTTGAATTTCAGCTCATAATCAGAGCTCTGCAGATACTCTGTATAGGGCATCACAAGCTTCGCCTGCGTGTCACCGGGAAAAGCTGCATATGCACCCGATACACCCCGCAGTTTCCCGAGCAGAGCCGGATCCTTCTTGGTATTGTTGACGGTCACGTAATTGCTGTTAGTGGTCAGGAAGTCCTGCTCCTTGATGTTGAGCACCCCGAACACGTTGCTGATTGAAACAAACGTGAATATTGATGCAAACACAAATCCGATGAGCAACAGCTTCTTGAGCTTGTTGAAGCGAGCTATAGTACGAAATCCGTTCGCAAACATCCTGAATGGTGTGTAGAGCGAGGTGTACCTTGCCTCGTAGCCCGCCGGGAGGTATTTATCGTACTCAAAGCTATTCTTCTCATAAATGCTTGAATCCATCGCTGAATAGTGCTCATCTATAAGCTCAATGTTACCGTTCTCGTCGACTACGTTGTATCTGCCGCCTGTGTCGATATATAGATTGCCTGCTCTAAGCACTATCTTGATATCTGCTTCGGACAAGCCGTCGCTGTACACATCCAACTGCATATCCTGATTGGTATAAGCGTCGTGCTTAGGCATGTCCTTGAGGTATATCCTGTTTTCAAGCTGATAATCCAGGAAATTTTCGGTATCGTTGTTGCGATCACCTGTTATCCTGCCATCCCTCATGTCTATGATTCGTGATGAGTAGAATTCGGCGATCTTTTTCTCGTGTGTTACGAGCAGAACCAGTCTGTCCTTGGAGATTGTCTTGATGATGTTCATGACCTCAATGGTGTTGGCACTATCGAGGTTGCCGGTTGGCTCATCGGCTATGATGATACGCGGATTCTTGACAATGGCACGCGCGATGGCGACACGCTGCCTTTGTCCTCCGGAGAGCGCATCTGTCGTCTTGTTCCTAAACTGATAGATTCCAACCGACTTAAGACAATAATTGACACGCTCCTTGATGACCTGTTTATCCTTGATTCCGATCATGCGGAGTGCTATCGCAACGTTCTCGAATACTGTCATCCTGTCGAGCAGGTTGAAGTTCTGAAATATATACCCAATCTTGGCATTGCGGAGCGCATCTACCTTTGCCGGTCTCATCTTGGATATGTTGGCATCATCTATAAATATCTGTCCCGAATTCACCTTGTCGAGACCCCCGATTGCATTTAGGAGTGTAGTCTTACCGCAGCCCGAAGGTCCCAGCAGCGCTACTACGCCGTTTTCAGGCAGCTCCAGAGAGGTATCGTTGATTACGTGTATTTCGTTGGCCTTTCGCTTGTTGAAATACTTATTTACATGCTGCAATTTAATCATTTCTATTCCTCCTCCCTGTATACATTCATGGCTGATCTGCCGAATATCTTGCGTGAATACCTGTTAGCGATGAGTAGTGACATCAGCAGCAACGCCGCAGTCAGGATGATATAGTCCTTGAAATCGAGGAACATCATCGCAGACTTGAGCACCTTGATATTTACTAAGCCGGCCTTCATCAGTAATATGCCTGTGAAGTCGATTGCCAGTGCTATCACCATCATTATGAGGAGCTCAATTCTGAGTATGGCGCTGGTATTCTTACGTGTACCGCCGAGGATTCTGAGAGTTGCATAGTACGAGTTCCTCGATCTCATGATGAGACGAATTATCATGTACGCTATAAAGAACAGCACCACGAGAGCAACTGCAGTAAATATTATTGCCATTGTCCTGCTTAAGAACATCTGCGGTGTCGGATTCTTCTTGTCCACCATTTTCTTCATGGCAAATTGCTTATACAGCCCCGTCTTGTTAATCGCAGTCACCAGCTCGTCAATGTTGAGATCGTTGTCTGCAAAGACACTAACCTGATAGGTACCCTTATTGAACAGCTCTGCTGAATCCTCAGGATTGATATATACCTTAGCTGTCTTGTTCTCATAGTCATCCTTGGATATGCCGAGCAGCTTGGTAGCGTTACTCTTCGTCACGCTCTTTGTCGTCTTGAGTGACACTGATGAAGAGAAATAAATGTTTGAAATTGAGATTCCCAGCGGTTGATTCTGCCACTTTTCATCCTTATAGTTCTTGTTCTGATCTTCAAAGATGTATGCTTCACCCTTGGGAACATTTGCATTCGGTTCGACGAATGCCCCTACATTGGTCTGCTTAACCTTCTGACCGTTATAATCGATAACTGCCTTGGACTTGTTGCTCAACGAGTTGATAACGACTTTCCTTGCGAACGCGTCGGAACAATAGTACTTAACGGTTCCCGACATCGGGTTAATCTCCGAGCCTTCCCCGTCGCTGTAAATAATGATGCCTGTAATTCTAACCTTGCCTGCCGGCAGTGTTGCACCGGTTGCATCGTCTCCGAAATCAAACTCCTTGCCGATAATCGCATCCTTGTTGGCTACGATATCCTGATACGACTGAGTCGTCTTATCTGTCACAAGCACGATGTCGTTATCTGCCTTCGGTAATGTGCCATAGGTGAGATCAGATTGCTTAATCTTGTGATCCGGGTGCAGCGACCCTGCTGCATAGAAATCCGCATTGATCGAGAATATCGAATCAACCACAGGATCTTCCTTAACTATACTCTTTACATGCTTCATGCGAGACAGTCTGACATAATCCTCATCTGTAAATGCAGAATTATCCGCCTTCTTGACGATTATTCGCTCTGGGCTCGTATTCGTGAAGAACTGATTGTTGAGGCCGCTAATCTCCATGTTGTGAAGCGAGCTCTTGTTAGATGCGTACAGACTCAGCACCGATGTCGCTACAAATACATAGATAAAAAACAGCAATATAAACTTGGCCGGCAGGTTGAAGGTGTTTCTCGCACCTAGCCTAAGCTCGTTGCCAACACCCATATCGTCTCGACAAGTCACTGTCGCCGCAGTTCTCTTCCTTCTCTCTGTGCGTTTGTCCGCATGCTCGCTCTTGCCATTGTCTGCACGCTTGCTTATGTCAAAAATAGGCTTCGCCGGCTCCCTCCCGGCATTTCTCGCCACCCTGCTCATGCGAGCCGGAGCAGCCGTTGCTTGCCCTTCCTCGGCTTCCTCATGTGCAATCCTATCAGCAACGTCCGCATACTCCGCTGTTATCGAAGCAGTTGCCGTGTCTCCAGCAGCTGTTCCTGCTTCTGCCTCTGATGGAGACTCGTTCACTGTTCTGTCGCTGTCCGCTAACTGTTCATCTTCTTCGTCGAACACAATTCCCGGCAACACAAGCTCGGACTCGTCAATACTCTGATGCGCCCTTATCTCCTTGTCTTCCATAATCTTGCCGTCGTGCACAGTTATCTTGCGTGTCACAAACGGCTCTGCCTGCTCGTAGTTGTGAGTAACTATGACAACCAGCTTATCCTTGGAGATCCGGTGCAGAGTCTCCATTACCTTGGCTGCCGAAACTGAGTCGAGATTGCCGGTCGGCTCGTCGGCTACGATTATAGGAGCATCCTTGGCCAGCGCTCTCGCAATCGCCACCCTCTGCTTCTGACCACCGGAAAGCCTCGAAGCTTTAGTCCTCCTATATTCTCCGAGATCTACGAGGTCGATAAGCTCATTGACACGATCACGGCATTCACTCCGCTTCATGCCGCACATAAGCATCGACAGCTCGATATTCTGGTACACAGTGTAGCTGTTTACCAGGTTGAAGTCCTGGAAAATATTGCCAATATAAGTTTTTCTATATCGTTCATAATCTACAGTCTTGAAGGCACTGGTATCCTGCCCTCCGACAAACATCTCACCTTCCTCATAGGTATCGAGGCCGGAAATGACGTTGAGCAAGGTGGATTTGCCGCTGCCGCTCTCACCGGTGATGGCGACAAACTCTCCCATGTCCAAGTTGAGGCTTACTTTGGAAAGCCCCGTACTGACAGTATCCCTGTTGGTGTAATATTTGGATACTCGATTCAGCTCAATCATGTGTGACATATGTTCCTCCCGTGTTCATTACTAGTTGCGAACACTATTTCGTATGAATTGATTGTAAAGGGGAAGTGAATTGTTTTCAATATAAGACAATATTTATTAATATGCTCATAATAGATTATTAATAATTAGACGGGATTCTTAATTCATATGGCACGAAATACGGACATATTGAGAGCCGGACATTTGCAGGTAGATAAATAGGACATTATCCCTACGGTATCACACCGGGCTTTATCAAGTTCATTTGAGCTTTGCTTGGGTTGTTCCGGTCTTTCCCTATACGTCTCTCTAATCTGTCACCTATTTGATCTGCCTTAATCTATATTAAACGATTAAAATTAAGCGATTAAATGTCGATTTAATTGACCAACCTCGCCGTTAGGTTTATAATGTAAAAGCTGAATTCAATATCTGCGCAGGTGTAGTTTAATGGTAAAATTCGAGCTTCCCAAGCTTGCGTCGAGGGTTCGATTCCCTTCACCTGCTCCAAAGAAAGAGCATAGCACACTAAAAAAGTGTGATATGCTCTTTTCATGATCAACAGTGTTTTTTGTTTCACTGTCTCTCATAAAGGGAGCATATCAGTGTGCCGCCCTTAAATAATGCGGATAATATATTGAATAATGATCAATTTGGTGCTATAAGTGTCAACGTAAATATATTAGAGTGTGGTTTACGTTAGGAGCTGTGTGTAATGATAAAAAGAAGTTCTTCTATACTGATTTTAATTTGTATTATTCTATTCAATCTAAGTCCAATTGCAATGGCTGCGGACTATGCGGACATCGGAGATATCAGCACAGGAACGGGAGTATTAGAGGTATCGGATTCTCAGGAGAGCAGTTCTTCCCTAATGCCATCGGCAACTCTATATCGGTTCTGTATAATAACGCTAACAACATTTCTATAAACTACAGAATAGTGGAACACGGCACTACGAACGAGCAATCCGTAGTGCTCAGCTTCATATCTTATGACATAGATACCGCACAAGGTGTAGCAACCGACCTCGCCAATCTCGTGGAATTAATTCCGGAGTCGTCTAATTTAGCAAAACAAGACGGTATTATCTATGATACTACGCTGGGAATGGTAGGGTTAAACGGTTCACGGGATCTACCAAGAGGCGGATACCTTGGAGCGGGATTCTTGTCGGGCTTCAATTATACCTTCTATATGTATTTACGGGAAAAGAAAAGTTTTTAATGTAAATTTACAGATAGTGAACGAGTTATCATAAATTACAATACTGCAGAGAAAAAAAGTCGCTATATTTATTATGATGTCATGGATAAAAGCTACTATTTCAATGAAGCATTTAAAATAAAATATGGTTATGATAGCTCAACAGGCCTAGATGAAATAGACGTCAAAACCATAGATCAAGAATCTCTTTACAAAAAGATTTATAGGTACTTCGGGTTCATCGTAGAAGCCAATGTCAATCGTAAACCGCCGATCACCATGCAGAAGCGTTTTAACGGGAAGTACTACAAACGATTCAACTGACAGTGAAGTGTGAGTGAAGCTCGATGAAGAAGCTACTGATTGCAGGTGCTATCCAGTGCTGCATAATCGGCACATTTTATTCACCGAGTGTATGAGATGCTTTGAGGTGGGGGATTTTTTCTGTAAATTAGCCCTCTATGGCAGTTAGAGAAGAGTCTCACCGAAATTGGCGACCCTATTGACAGTCTCAATATAGAATATCATTCAAGATATTCGCCCCATATCTTATTTCAAAACGATGCAACCGCTGAAGTCATTGAAATTTCAACGATTGCAGCGGCTTTGCCAACGCCTTTCGGACAGATAGCTCGATAGCTCATTTTTGCCCTATAAGCTAAGCCTATTTTGCAGCAAACTTTCTGCGCAAATCCCCGTGCACCTTTTTAATCATCTCACCATAAGGCCCAAGTATATCGTCGATATCAAATTTATCATAAGGCAACAAGCAGTAGTATTCATTTACAGGCTTAGGTTCCGTCGCGCCCTTTCTAGTCTGTGCTGTCACCTCGCCCTTTCCGATAATATGCAGCACTTGAAAATCTTCATCGTACACGATTTCATCGATGTCGCTATCTGCTATAAAATAAGTGTATACAGTGAGCCTCTCCTGATAGATATAATAAATCCCCTCATCGCTCATCTCATATCTAACATTGAGCAATCCCTTAAAGGGAGGGTTACTCTCTGCGTTACGGCGTCTTCCTGACAAATAGATTAACAGCGCCGCAATCCAAATTGAGATGTGCAGGTACCACTGTGAAGCATTCGGATTCTTAATTAAATAGTACAGCACTACTAAAATCAGTCCGAATCCGAGTATAATTGCTGCAAGCACTGTGCGATTAGCACGCTTGCGGTTTGGATGCGCCTCTGCCCACTTGCTGCACAGCATCTTGACCAGCGGCAGCTGGCAGTAATAAATATCACGTTCGTTATTATCCATTCTCTCTTCTCCCTATTTATCAATTCCTGCCATCTCTGCCAGATTTACCCATTCGCTATACTCTTCAGCTGTAAATAGCCCCAGCAAAACTCCCGCTTCGCAGAGCGTCGAGTTATCTGCATATGCCTTCTTGGCAACCTTTGCGGCGTTTTCATACCCTATATACAGATTGAGGGCTGCTGCTACCATCAATGAGCGACTCGCGTTTTCATTCATCTTGTCCTCGTTAACTGTTATCCCGCAAACACAATGTTCGTCTAGCGAAATCAGCGAATCAGCCAGCAAATTTGCCGATTCAATAAAGGCATCGATAAGTACAGGCATAAATATATTTAGTTCAAAATTACCCTGTGAAGCTGCCATGCCAACTACCGTATCGTTGCCCATAACCCTTACGGCAACCATAGTCGCTGATTCAGTCTGTGTCGGATTAACCTTGCCCGGCATGATTGAGCTTCCAGGTTCGTTCTCCGGGATATGAATCTCCCCCAATCCGCACCTAGGCCCACTGGACAGCCATCTTATATCGTTAGCCATCTTCATCAGATCTGCTGCCAAACCCTTGAGCGCGCCGTGTGCAAATACGTATGCGTCCTTGGAGCTGAGTGTATGGAATTTGTTGTGCGCAGTCACAAATGCCTTCCCTGTCAGGTCAGACAACGCACCGGCAGCTCGTTCTGCAAATCCGGGAGGTGCGTTGAGCCCTGTACCGATGGCTGTTCCTCCTAGAGCAATCTCGCGCAACCCGGCAAGGGAATTCTCAAGATTGCAGTAATCGTGCTCAAACATTGAACGCCAGCCGCTGACCTCCTGTCCAAAGGTCATAGGAACAGCATCCTGCAGATGAGTCCTGCCGGTTTTAATTACATTCATGTATTTTTCTTCCAGCCCCTTGAGCGTCTCAATCATCTGAGACAGTGCCGGCAAAACTCTATCCTCCATAACAAACACCGCCGCAATGCTCATGGCTGTCGGGAAAGTATCGTTGGAACTCTGAGACATATTTACATCGTCATTTGGATGGAGCACCGCCATGCCGGCCATCTCTCTCGCTCTTCCGGCAATGACCTCGTTGACATTCATATTGGTTTGTGTGCCGCTGCCAGTCTGGTATACTACGAGCGGGAATTGGTCGTCAAGCTCACCGTTAAGTATCTGATCACAGATAATCATTATGTATGAAGCCTTCTCCGGCGCCAGCTTTCCAAGCTCCATATTGGCGCAGGCTGCTGCATTCTTGAGATACGCAAAAGCACGTATAATCTCGACAGGCATGTGCCTGCCTACCTTGAAATTCATGGAGCTGCGCTGCGTCTGAGCGCCCCACAGCTTATCTGACGGCACCTTGACCTCGCCCATAGTATCTCGCTCAATCCTGTATTCCATGTTGTTTCTCCCTGAATTGCTCTCAATAAAAATAAAGGATACGGCACGGTCACTCGACCTGGTCTTTGACCCCACACTCGCCTTAACCCGAGTTTCTCGGAGGACTTACTTCTAAACTACGCCATGATCACTGCCGTCCCCGCAGCAGCTTACGTGGATCCCTTTGCCCGTAGCTGGCTTGGACTTTCAACCACGAACATGACCTTGCATATCCTTATGCTTTAGAATATCATTTTTGACCTCGTATTTACAATCAGATAGCCTCTTCCTTAATCATGTCCGCGCCCGCCGCAAAGGTCATCACATCGACCCGCGTCGCGCCCGCCCCCTTGAGAAGCCTCGCCATAGAGTCAACAGTAGCTCCAGTCGTATAGATGTCATCAACTACACAGATATTTTTGCCGGAAATATATCGTCGGGTTCCTTCGTACAGCTCAAACGCCGACCTCACATTGTTCAGTCTTTCCTCCGGCGATAGCCTCTTCATCACCCTTGTGCTTTTGCTGCGCAGGACGAGATCTCCCCTGTATTCCATACCTTCTAGGCGCGCAAAAGCCTTGGCAATCAATGCAGCCTGATTGAATCCGCGCCTCCGCTCCTTGTTAACATGCATCGGAACCGGAATTATCACATCCGGATACTCTTCCATCACGACGGCGTCCATCCTGTCGTGCATGATTTCCGCTATAATCGGCGCAATATGAGTCTTATGCCTGTACTTGAGATTGAAAATTATCTCCTTCTCGTACATCCCATACTCCGCGCATGTATATCCTCTGTCAAATGAATGTCCGTGTTCCCTGCAGCTATAGCAGATCGACATCGGATTATGGTCTCCTAGGATTTTACCGCACTTGTCGCAGGTCCTGGAATTAGCCCATCGCAGCTTACTGAGGCAAGTGCTGCACAGACTGTATGGCATGGATTCATCGACAAATCGGTGGCAGCAGATACAATAGAGTGATACCGGGTACACCAAGTCAAGTATTATGTGCTTCAAATCAAAACCTCCTGTGACATCACTTAATACAATGATATCGCAGGAGATTTTCCCTTCAGCACACATTTTGTGCTTGACCTATGTCAGGCCGCGCCCCAGATCTATCTCACGCAGCCTGTCTTCAAGTCCCGTATAGCGCTCATCTATTCTGTTGTTATCTATCATCCTCTGCATGCGCTCCTCGGAGCCAACCAGGATTACCAGCTTTTTGCCTCTGGTAATCGCTGTATATAGAAGATTTCTCGTAGCCAGCATCGGCGGAAATCCTGATATGGGGATGATTACAGCGGGAAATTCGCAGCCTTGGCTCTTATGCACGGTTACAGCGTAAGCCAGTTCGAGCTCGTCCAATTCCTCGTTGTCGTACGTCACGAATTTGCCGTCAAAATCAACAATTACCTTAGCGTTGTCGGTATCTATGGTGTCGATGACGCCCATATCTCCGTTGAAAATCCCGCGTCCGCTCTGTCTGCCAAGCTGCCGCCACTCCATCCGGTAATTGTTTCTTATCTGCATGACCTTGTCACCCTCTCGTAAGGTCTTGCTGCCGAATTTTCTCTCATTTCTGGCAGGCATCGCCGGGTTAATCACGCTCTGCAGCAGTTCGTTGAGACTGGCCGTCCCAAGTCCGCCCTTTCTGGTAGGTGTAAGAACCTGTACATCGCTGCTGTCCTTGACGAAATCGTAGTAGCTTGCAAGTCTGCCTGTTACGAGCTCTTCAATCGTGTCCCTGATATCCGCTTCACCGCTCCTATGCATAAAGAAAAAATCGCTGTCCTTACCATTGAACTCAGGGTATTCTCCGTTATTTATAGAGTGAGCATTGACAACTATATGACTCTCGCCGGCCTGTCTGAATATTTCCTCAAGCCTGATCGTAGGCACATATTCACTGTTAATCATATCGTGGAGGATGTTGCCTGCCCCCACTGAAGGCAGCTGATCCGCATCACCGACGATGATGAGTCTGCTGTCATTGTCCAGCGCCTGCAGGAATCCGTCCATCAGCATCAAGTCGATCATGGACGCCTCGTCAACAATAAACGCGTCCTCTTCAAGCGGATTGTCTTCGTTTCTGCCAAACTCCATCTGGTTATCATCCTCGGAGTACACGTATTCAAGCAGCCTGTGAATCGTCATCGCTTCAACGCCCGCAGTCTCGGTTATACGTTTAGCCGCACGGCCGGTCGGAGCAGCAAGGGCAACCGAAATACCCATTTGCTTGAAAATCTTGACGATGAGATTAATTATAGTCGTTTTTCCGGTACCCGGACCTCCGGTGATGATGGTGATTTTGTTGGTCAGCGCAGCGCGTATCGCCTTGCGCTGATCTCCGGATAGTCGGATTCGTTCACCTGCCTCGGCAGCGTTGATGAGGTTGTCGACATTCGCAGCCGTCGGTGGCATGAAGCCGTTCATTATCCTCTTGATGTGGAAGGTGACGCTCTGCTCTGCCCGGTAGAAGAAGTGTTGATACACAACCGGCACTCCGTCCAGCGAGTCAGTCTCTATTTGACCGGAAAAAGCCAGCGCCACCAGGTTCTCCTCGATTAGCTCACCGGATACATCCAGCAGCCTGATAGAGCTCTCAATCAGCACGTCTTTGGGTACATGCGTACTGCCATTGCCGGCAAATACTGACAGCGCGTACTTGATACCGCTCTGTACACGGAATTCGCTCTCCTGCTCTATTCCGATCTTACCGGCGATCTCATCCGCCTTGCTGAAGCTGATTCCATAAATATCTTCCACCAGTGTGTACGGGTTCTGTCTCACCACCTCAAGTGACTTATCCACATAGAGCTTGTAAATCCTGACCGCCTGAGACGGCATGACGCCATACTCTCCGAGCCCCAGCGAAATCTTGGTAAATTCGCGCGACTCCCGATAAGACTTGACTATCTTATCCACCGTCTTGGGACCCAGACCGTTGATGCAGAGCAACGCATCAGGGTCTTCATCGATTATGTCGAGTGACGCCTTGCCAAACTTATCTACAATTCTCCCGGCCATATTGGGCCCGATACCACGAATCGCCCCGGATGCAAGGAATATTCTGATTCCCTCTGCGTCGTCCGGCATCTGCTCCTCATATCCGGACACGTTAAACTGCTCACCGTAGCGCGGGTGATTTTTGAAATAGCCCTCCAGCTTATACGTTATCTCCCTGTTGATCGCATGGAACGTCCCGGAGATTTTAAATTGTTCGTCCTCCGTCTCGAACAGGCAGATTGCGAAGCCGTTGGATTCATTATTGTAGATAACTTGTGTAATCTTGCCGATCTTGGTTTCAGTCATTGCCATCAGTAATAAACTTTCCGATCAGTCGGGCTAGAACGTACGCTTGTACAGCCTTCTGTTGTCCAGCGGCCATACGCGGTCTCCGAACTCTCCGTCCTCTACTCCCTTTAGCCCCTCCTCCATGTCGAACATCCTGGCATCGACAATATCCAGATAGTGAAGCATTTCCGCCTCCGGGAACAACGGCTTCTTGGGGCTTCCAAATTCAGGTTCGTAGTGATGAGAGAGTATCATGTGCTCGAGCAATACAGCCTTCTCCTCGCCGATGCCGAACTCCTTACACAGATCATTTATAAGAGTGATGCCCTGCACGATGTGGCCGAGCATCTGCCCCTTGAACGAATATCCCGGCGACACTCCGTTCTTATCAGACAGGATCTCATTGAGCTTCTCGATATCGTGAATCGCAACCCCGGCTAACAGAAGATCTCTGGATAGATTGGTGTATACCTCGCACAAGCGATTTGCGCTCATCATCATGCGCTTGATGTGATACAGCAGCCCACCGTATTCAGCGTGATGGTTGGACATAGCTGCCGGATAATACAGGAGCTTCTCTCTATTACCCTCATACAGGTGCAGACAAAGCTTTTTGAGCTCTTCATCCTGCATAGCGTTAATCTCGCCGATGATGTAATCGTACATATCGGTCGGCTTCTCCGGTGCAGACTTAACGAAATTGCTCATCACGAGATTGTCAGCCTCTGTAGCCAGTCTAATCTGTCCTATCCTAAGCTGAGTCTGCCCCTTCCAATCGGTTACTGTTCCTCTGACCTTAATCACATCGCCAACCTTGAGTGACTTGAGGAACTCCACGTTGCTCTCATCGACATCCCACTTCTTGGCGGAGAGATCCCCCGTCGCATCGGTGAGTGTAAGATCATGATACTCCTTGCCGTTAGAACCGACCTTTATCGATGTCGCCTTAATCATGAAAAAATCAGTGATATTGGAGCCCGGTTTAATATCTATTACATTCACATTTTTCATGTGCTTACCTCCTCATGCGTCTATTGATTATACACCACTTCACAGGGCACTGCCACACCATACAGCCCTCCGTTGAGGGCACTTTGCACATGTGATAAAATTAAATATATTATGATGAAAGGTCTTGAAAATGGGATTAAACGATACTCCTTCAGGAAATAGATTTACAATCGGGCTTTTTGGCCCACGCAATGCCGGTAAATCTTCACTCGTTAATAAACTTCTCGGGCAGGAATTAGTGCTGACATCCGAGGTTGCCGGCACCACAACCGATCCGGTCTACAAGAGCATGGAGCTGCTGCCGCTCGGGCCGGTTCTGTTCATAGATACGGCCGGGCTTGATGACGAGGGTGAGCTCGGGCTCAAGAGAGTTGACAAGTCATACGAGATCCTGCGAAAATGTGATCTCGCCGTATTCGTGCTCGACGCAACCAGGCACGAATCGCAATTTCCCGAGATGGCACGGGAGTTTTTGGCGGAAGCCGGAAAGCGCAAGCTCCCTGCTGTAGTAGCTATTAACAAATATGAGGGCGGTGCTGAAGAGGCCGAGATTCGCAGTCAGTTCGATCTGCCCGCGGACATCGCACCGGTCTGTACAAACGCACTAAACGGTACCGGTATAGACAGACTCAAGCAAGCCATCGTCAGCGCCGCCCGGTTCGAAGAGCCTGAGATTGGACTGACTGACGGGATTGTAAACGCCGGAGACGTAGTACTGCTGGTGACTCCAATCGATTCAGCTGCACCAAAGGGCAGGCTCATCCTCCCACAGCAACAGGTAATCCGCGACATACTGGATAAGGGCGCAATGGCACTGGTGTCCAAGGAAGCAGAGGTAAAGTCTGCGCTGGCTGCACTCGGGAGATCTCCGGATATCGTGATAACTGATTCACAGGCGTTCAAGTCAGTGGCAAATGACATCCCGGCAGACATGCCGCTTACGTCGTTTTCGATTATATTTTCAAGACAAAAGGGCAACCTGGAGCTGCAGCTCCGCGGGGCGCTTGCCCTCGGTACTCTGGCAGCGGGCGACAAGGTACTCATCAGCGAAGGCTGCACGCACCACCGCCAGTGCAACGACATCGGAACTGTCAAGATTCCAAAGCTGGTGCGCAAGGTGCAGCCGGATGTGGAATTTGACTGGACCTCCGGCGGCGAATACCCCGGGGATCTCAGCAAATACAAGCTGATCATCCACTGCGGCGCCTGCATGCTTAATAGGCGTGAGATGCAGTATAGGCTCAGAGAAGCGGATGCGCAGGGTGTCCCTATTGCGAACTACGGAATGGTCATCGCATACTGCAACGGCATACTGGAACGGGCGATACGCCCATTTGGTTTACGGAGGATCGACAATGGATTTTGATGCAAGCAAAGCTGTAGAAGCAACGGTAAAATGGATTCAGGATTGGTTCGCTGAAAACGGACCTGACTGCAACGCTATTATCGGCATAAGCGGAGGCAAGGACAGCTCGATTACCGCCGCACTTCTGGTAGAGGCTCTCGGTAAGGACAGAGTAATCGGTATCATGATGCCTAACGGCGAGCAGAGCGACATGGATATGGCACTGCTCCTCGTCAATCACCTGGGCATCAATCACTACGTGATCAATATAGCGGCCGCATACAACGGCGCCGTAAAGGACATCGAGTGCGCAATCGGTGAACTGAGCAAGGATTCGCTGATCAACCTCGCTCCACGCCTCAGAATGGCTACACTCTACGCTGTCGGACAATCCAGGAACGGCAGAGTAGCGAACACCTGCAACCTCTCCGAGGACTGGGTCGGATATTCGACGAGGTACGGAGATGCGGCAGGAGATTTCAGCCCTATTTCTTCATTTACAACCGCAGAAATTCGTGCCATGGGCAGAGTGCTTGGTGTACCTGATATTCTGATTGAAAAGGTTCCATCAGACGGATTGAGCGGAATGTCCGATGAGGACAAGCTCGGATTCACTTACGAGGTACTCGACCGCTACATACGCACCGGTGAAATCGAGGATGCGACAGCTAAGGAGCGCATCGATACGCTTCATGAGCGCAATCTCTTTAAGTTGAGATATATGGACAGCTTTAAGTATGAAGGATAGTTATCAGTCCTGTTACCAAAGATCTGCAAATATTTTGAAGAGCTAACAAATGCTTAGCTCTTCGTTCATTTTCTTATTAATTTTATGCTATAAGCAAATAAGTCGCGTTTACAGACTGATAACTCTACTTGCGTATTTTAGCAGCTCCATATCATGCGTAACCATTATTATGGTGCTTCCCTCTTCCTTAAGTTTTCTATGCATCCTGTTCAATATCTAATTTTGCTCGTCTTTTGAATATATTAGAGTATCCTCATCCGATAACCTCTGACATCACGGCTATAAGCTCATCCATCTGTGGTTTTGTGCCGATGGTAACCCTGATATAATCGTCTATCCTCGGCTTAGCAAAGTGACGCACGAGCACCCCGCGTTCCTTGAGCCTCTCGTACAGCTCCCGCCCTCCGAAGCCTTCCAGCTTGATGTAAAGGAAGTTTGCCTTAGACGGCAGCACCGCGAAGCCCAGCTCACGCAATCTCTCCGCTGTATACTCTCTCGATTCTATGATCGATTGCAGGTTCTCCTGATAGTAGAGGTCCGCATCGACCGCCACCTCCGCCAATATGAGTGACATCGCATTGACTGCATACGGGTTCGTGGAATACTGCATCTTGGTTAGATCCTGAATTAACGCCTCGTCTCCTACTGCAAGACCAAGCCGTCCTCCGGCAAAGCTCCTCGACTTGGAGAAGGTCTGCACCACCAGCAGGTTGTCGTACTTCACCGTCAGAGGAACTGCGGACTCCGCGCCAAAGCCGGCGTACGCCTCGTCGATGACGATCACGTTGTCAGGATTTGAGTTGACGATTGCCTCTATCTGAACGCGGGTAAGTGCGATGCCGGTAGGAGCATTTGGATTTGGAAGAATGAGGTTCTTCCCGATCCCGATGTAGCCTTGCCAGTCCACTGTCAAGTCCTCCTTGAGCGGCTTGATCTCGTAATTCACTTCGTGCAGCTTCGCAGCAACCTCGTAAAAGCTGTATGTGACGTCAGGTATTACCAAGGTGTCCGCTGAATCGTTCCAAGCCATGAAGGCGAAGTTGAGTATGTCGTCCGAACCGTTTGACAGAAAGATATTCCCGGGCTGCACCTTGTATAGCTGCGCCAGCTTGCCCTTGAGCTTGCTCCCCGTCGGATCCGGATACAACCTCATCTGCTCCATGTCTGCATCACGCATCGCCTGATAGACCTCGGGAGCCGGCGGAAATGGCGACTCGTTGGTATTGAGCTTGAGGTATTTGCGATCCTTAGGCTGCTCGCCCGGCATATATGATTTGAAATCCTTATATAATTCTCTAATAAATCTGCTCATTTTTATCTCGATCTTGTTACTAATATTACTATCAGCCTATCGTTACTTGGATGCTATCGTTCTTCTGTTACCTCTCCATCTGCAAAATTTCCATTTTTCTCAAGTACAGTTTTGTAGCCGCCCGCACCATATACGAGGCACTTGTTGACTCTGGTGATGGTCGCCGAGCTGGCACCTGTGAGTTTGCTGATCTCGTTGAAGACCTTGCCTTCAGATAGCAGCCGAGCGACCTCAAGTCTGTGAGTCAAATCCTGAAACTCCTTGATAGTGCATATATCTTCAAAGAAATTCTCGCACTCTTCCTCAGTCTCCAGGGATAGGATTGCAGTAACAAAATTATGCAGCCATTTTGATTCGGTTTTATTCATATGACACCTCTGAATTCTTAAGCGTAATATATGTGTTCATGTTACCACTTTAGCGTATTAAATTCAAACAGCATATTCTCTCGTACCATGAGGCATATTTGCATAATACTATTATCGACATATGTCATAATTGTTGACTTTAAATGCAGACTGCTGTAACATAATAATGACATATGTCAATAATTGTGGATGGAGAATAATATGCCCGGAAGAAAAACCAAATCAAGACAGGTTGAAACTATGCCTGAATACACGCAATTCGAGCCACAAGGCATAACTTATGGAGAACAGATTGTTCTATCTGTAGATGAATTTGAGACCATAAGGCTGATTGATCTTGAGCATCTGAATCAAGAGCTGGCAGCAAATAGGATGAATGTGGCCAGAACTACAGTTACGGCTATCTATGAAAGAGCCAGAACAAAGCTGGCTGACGCAATTGTAAACGGCAAGCTTCTGCTGATCGAAGGGGGGCATGTGCATCTGCAGTATGACGTTGTTGATTACAACATAGGAACAAGAACAGATAAAGGAGATCAAATTATGAGAATTGCAGTAACGTATGACAACGGAAATATTTTTCAGCACTTCGGTAAAACTTCACAATTCAAGCTTTACGATGTGGAAGACGGTAAGGTTATTACATCTCGGGTTGTCGATACCAAAGGTGCAGGTCACGGCGCACTTGCAGGATTTCTGACTG
This sequence comes from Mogibacterium sp. CM50, assembly GCF_000293155.1. NCBI lineage: Bacteria > Bacillati > Bacillota > Clostridia > Peptostreptococcales > Anaerovoracaceae > Mogibacterium > Mogibacterium sp. CM50. The sequence continues at coordinate 34,778 of NZ_ALNL01000011.1, forward strand.
CTAATAAGGTCGATACACTTATATGCGGAGGAATCGGCGGCGGTGCACAACAGGCTTTGAGAGATGCAGACATCAAGCTGTTCGGCGGAGTTTCAGGGAATACGGACGAGGCTGTCGAGATGCTGCTCAAGGATGAACTGGAATTCAATCCGGATGTTCAGTGCAACCACCACGGAGAACATCATCACCATGAAGGAGGATGCGGAAACCACGGTTGTCATAACCTGTAAAACTATGAATGCGGCAGGGATGCACCCTGCCGCATTCAGTCTTTTGATCTCTGTTTAATTAATCTTCATACTCGGAAAACATATCCTTGCTAACTTCGCAAAGCGGGCAAACCCAGTCATCCGGTAAATCCTCGAAAGCTGTTCCCGGCTCGATTCCGTTATCCGGATCACCAACTGCCGGATCATAAACGTATCCGCAAACGTCACATACATACTTCTGCATAGTAATGCCCTCCTCTAAATTAAATCTTAATTTTGCAATCAATTGTTTGTAAATCAATTGTATCATATCCAATTTAATTGTAAAGCATATTCTCTGCTTTTGCATATAATTATTTAATTGTCATATTACAGCATCTTTTAGCTATATGACGGCCTCTGCCTGTCGGTAAGTATTGATTCACCGAGCAGCGTTCAATTTGAGCTGTCAACACTGAATCTGCGAAACAATCTCGGCACTACCCTGTATTCGGTAATTACAATTATTGAGATGTTCCGATTTACTTGTAGAAATGCGCAGATAATGATAGATTTAATTGACGGGAAGAAAGGAAATTAGGATTTGAAACTCAGACTAATTACTATCATTTGTGCTTTGGCCTTCATGACAACAGCTCTGTTCACCGCCGCAGACATTGCTGTATACCATATTCCGGGGTATTATCAGCATCAGTTTGAAGAAAATGAAGTACAGGGCAATCTGAATCGTGAAATAGACATGCAAAACATAATGACCGCCTTTAACGGTATGCTGGAATATCTGCGAGGAAATCGAAATACTCTTAATAATATTAAGATTGTAGCCGATTCTCGCTTACAGGAATTTTATACAGAGCGTGAAAAGCTTCACCTCAGTGATGTCAAAAGAATCTTTCTGAGATCTTATAGAATTAGAAGACTGTCTGCGCTTATATTCGCAATCAGCAGTGCATATTTGATTGCTACCGGAATTTTTTATAATTCAAAACCTAAGGATCACCGTCCTTCCATAACAGCTTCGTTATGCAAACTTTTCGTCTTCACCTGCGTTATTACGAATATCGTTTTCGCATCTCTGATAGGGATAATATCTATAAATTTTGACAAAGCATTTACCATATTTCATCATTTACTGTTTAAAAATGATTACTGGCTGCTGGATCCAAATACCGATGATCTCATTAATCTGCTGCCGGAGTCGTTTTTCATACATATGGCATTGACTATCGTTGGAATATATTCTGTAATTGTCATATCCGTTAATCTGATTGTCGGCGTATTACAAAACTCCTGCTGCAAATAAGATAGGAATTAAAGCAAATTGCCTTGTCCTTATCGCCTATAAAAACAATTAATATGCCATGTGAGATAAAGAAGCTCTATCGTCTGCGTTTATCGTTACGATCCTGCGGATCCTCGATGCGTTGCTGAATGATAGAAACAACTTCATCATTGGTCGGCAGATCAGAGTGTTGAGCATCTTCACCGGTAACCGTCGTTTCAGTATAATGTGCAACCTGTCCCTGATAGATGTACTTTCCGGCACTCACACTGCTGTCAGGCACCAGTTCGTCTGAATCATATGTAATGGTACCTGCCACTGAATACATAGACATGCCTGTGGGTATATTCCCCCGATTAGCTATGAAATCCGCTAACATCTGGGATTTATTGTTGATATTTGTTTCAGAAAAATTATATGGAGTTCCGATGGTCATCAGCCGCTTGAGCTCCACATCATAATTCCCTAAATATTTTTCAATAAATGCAGTATAAATCAGACCTCCGTTGGAATGACCCAACCCCTTAAAGTTATTAAAGCTATATTTATTCTGCAGGTCATTGAAAGCTGAGTTGAACATGGACGCCTGCTTCTTTATATTCCCATATCCGTCATTGTTGTTCTCAAAGCCGACGACAATGACAGGCTCATTATCATTAGGGCTGATGCTGCCTGAATATGTAATCCTCCCGTTATTCCAGACCTTGACCTTGAGCAGGCTGTGTTTGTCTTCCTGCCTGTTCATATTCAGCTTGTCAACCAGACTGTCAAATCGATCTTCAGTCGCCGAGCTTCCCGGAATCATGATAATAGGCGATAAACGGGAATTGTAGAAGGTCTCAATATTCTTAACATTACTCTTTGTCCATGTAAACGACGGGATAGTGAGCACTGTAACAAACAGGAGTATACCGAGCAAGGTGCGCTTAATCGATTTCTTCATCCCGATTTTCCTTTCCATCCATATCCTCCTTCAAAAGCATCTCATGCACACGATTATCCAGCTTGACGAACTGAACATAAATCAATATATCCAAGACAAACAGCGCTATGGAAGCCGTCAATGCACGTATGCTCCCTGCGGTTCCTACAAACGCATACAGTATATTAGGTGTACCCGCCGGTACGGGATAAACCGCCGGAGGGACTATTTTGAAATACAACAAAACTGCTGCCAGCAGCACATTGACGAGCGGTACAACAATAAACGGAACCAGGTATATTAAATTTAAAAAGACCGGAATTCCTACCATCGCCGGAACACCATGGTTAAACAGAGCCGGGAAAATGCTTCTTATCCCGATATTCTGGTCTTTATCACTTGCAGATTTCCATAGAATAGCCACGATCAGGGCCAGAGTGCCGCCAAGCCCCGCCAGGCCTCCATATGCCGCGTAAAGGTTCGTATCTGTAAAAAGCTTTGGTATAGAGCTTGTCGTTCCGCTTCCCAGTGCAGAATTCAGATTGATGATGGCGTCCGGATCACTGATAAAACCGATTTCGTTATACACTGAGCTGTTGCCGACCCACGCGGACACACTCCTCAGCACAGTATCGACCGCTACCTGACGCACGCCTGAACCTATCTTGAAGAAATTACTGAACACTGTGCCGATATAAGAAAACACGTTATAACGTGTTCCAAGTGATATCAAAGAATTACACAGTACAGCTACAGCAATCGATACAAAAACCGGGCGGCCGGTTCGTGGATGATAAACGTAATTGTCATCGACAATCCGGTGACCGGCAGGACTGAGCAGGCGGAAGATCTGACCGATCAGATAGCCAATGCATATCGCAATAAACAGATTAAAGTTGACAGGTAAATTAATCCTTGTGAGTTCACCATCATTTATAAATTTAGCAAAGAGCTCTCTCGAGTTGACGATCAAGCTGAAAATCAGTGCAGTGATCCCCGCAGTTCCTGCACTTCGTTCATATGCTCTCGCTGTGTATTTTGCAGCGAAATAAGCGGTAATCGTAGCTGTTAGACCTCCCAGCAACGATATCAGATTGGATGTAACCCGGTCTATTAGATTGAAGCGAGGGAACCAGCTTGAGACTTTAAACAGGTTATTGATATATCCGCCTTCATTGAAGACCGCCTCAGAAATCACTAAAACGATTGTCGCGATAAGCAGGAACGGGAAGATAGAAACCAGCGTTTTTTGTGCAATCATGACAATTCGGCGTCTTCTTGTTGATAGAATTATGTTAATAAGTTTCTGCTGCATAATAACTCGGATTGTATCCTATACTCCTTCGGTTCACGTGCATGCCACATGCATGCTTAGACAAAGCCGCTACTATATCTCGTATCATATCACACATGATATTGATTCTTTGATAGACAACAAATGATTACTGATATTTTCGGTGAACTTCTCTGACAACGCTTGCGACTGCATCTATTTACCTAAAATCACTCATTCAGCATCATCCTCAGCGAATCATCCGCAAAAAAGGTATTTGCGTTATACAGAAACAGCACATCCGTAATTCCCTCAGCACCAATTAAATCATCCACATTATCAAAATAGTACCGCGGATCGATAACCACAATTTCTCTGTAATGCTGAGCAAGCATCGGAATCACACTGTTTGCATATGAATCCTTGATCAACAGCAGTCTTTTATTGGATTCGGTAGGGGTCTTGACCGTATACATCGGATGATTGCTGCCGCCAAAAACAGTATAGGCATCCTTTTTACCCAGATTGCCGAGTAGATAGAATTTCGTCGTCTTTTTCTTGGTATCAGCATAGTAAATAACCGAAGGCTTTGCACTCTTCTCATCCTTTGGAATATTAATCTTGATGCTGTCATATCTGCCGCCCGTAAATCCACTCTTTGAATACAGCGTCCCGGCAAAATCGTTCTTGACAATCCTGCTCCTGAAGTCAATCGGTGCTCCGATACCCAGAGCCGGCACCAGCTCCCTGTACGCCAGGTACGCCCCATCGCTTGTCCAATGGTGATCAGTTCTGTAATAGATCTGAACATCGTTTTTCTTCTTCTTGAAAATATTCCTCACATCAACTGTATTAATCCCGAACGCTTTGATATTTTCGTAAAATGAGTTCATGCTCTTATTCTGATCCGCTAATCTGACAGTTGCAGGAAGCTTATCCTTCAATACGTTACCTGCATTTGGAGCAAGTAAGAATGTCATATTTATATTAGGATATCTCGCCTTAAAGTCCTTCAGGGCTGCTTCGGCACCATCAATTGTTTCCTTTCTTGGGATAACAATATCCTCAATCAGGTATCCGGCTCCGGCTCTGTATACCCCATTCGCCTTAAGCTCACCCTCTGTTGTATCAATTGCAGATTTCACCTTGATAAAGGCTCCCCGCATCAGGAACTGGTCATTGACGTAGCTCTCCATCTTAGACTCCAGTCTGCCTCCCAAATAGCTTGATGCGGATACATGGGGAAATTCCTGCAGCATCCGATTTTCTGCTGCTGAAAACGACTTGTCCGGAATTACAATATTGATCAGAAAAACAGCTACCAGTGTAATCACAAAGAATACACCGGTATACGCTGCCGTCTTGTTCTCGGAGCTTTGCCCCTGCTCACCCGTAATTTTATTTATATAACTCTTAAGCTTCTTCAAAATTCACTCCTTCGACGGCGGCCAAACAGGTCCGACGACCGGCTGTCATCTTTGCTGCTATTTAGCGGTCAGAATCTGAAATAAAGGAAAGGATTATATGATCCGTATACCAGATAGGCAACCGATGCTATCAGCACAGCAAATACAAGCGCTGTCCCTGCTGCCGATTTTTGACTGCAGAATTTCCGGAATCGTTCAATTGGGTATGGTGTAGCGCATACCGCTCCTATGACCAATATTATGAAATTTGTCCTGATGTAGTATAATGCCGTTATGTTGATAAATGGCACCTTCCCCAGTCCAAACATAATCGCCAAATACGACAGCGCCTTACTTATATCTGTTATGCTGAAGAACACCCAGCTTATCATGACCACAACGATGGCATAGACATGTCTACACCATGTCGGAATCTTCTCTAAGTATTTCCCGTATACGTATTTTTCGAAGATCAGCAGCACTCCGAAATAAGCGCCCCACAGCACGAAGTTCCAGCTCGCGCCATGCCATAATCCTGTCAGTGACCACACTATCAACAGGTTAAGAATATGTCTGTAAACCTTAACTCTGTTTCCACCAAGAGGAATATACACATATTCGCGGAACCATGTGCTGAGCGACATATGCCATCTACGCCAGAATTCTGTGATTGTGGATGCAATATATGGATAGTTGAAATTTTCATCAAACACGAATCCAAACATCCTGCCCAGTCCGATCGCCATGTCGGAATAACCGCTGAAGTCAAAATATATTTGCAGGGTATATGCAGCTATGCCTATCCAGTATAGAACAACCGAAGACTGTCCATGTGGCAAAGCTGAAATCTCCGTGTACAGAGAGCCAAACGTATTTGCAAGTATGACCTTCTTGCCCAGACCGAGAATAAATCTCGATGCACCCTCTCCAAACTTTACCGGATCAGTATCACGATTATCTATCTGTAATTCAACATCCCTGTACTTTACAATCGGTCCCGCAATAAGCTGCGGAAAGAACGAAAGATACAGCGAGAATTTAAGAAGGTTGTACTGCGGCGTCACCTTACCCTTGTATACGTCGAATATATACGACATTGCCTGAAAGGTGTAGAACGAAATTCCAATCGGCAAGGCCAGTGTTGTGTAACGGATGTGAAATCCTGTCAGGGATGTCACTATTTCCATCAGGAACCCGAAGTACTTGAAGAATCCGAGTATTAAAAGATTCACAATCACTGCAAATACGAGGTTGCGCTTCCCCGACCCTCCGTGCCTCTGCTCGTTATTAATCTGTATCGCCATAAAATAGTTGAAAAAAGCACTATAAAGCATCAGGAATAAGTATACAGGCTCTCCCCAGCTGTAGAAAAACAAGCTGGCAGCAAGAAGCACAATGTTGCGAGCCCCTATCTTCTCCTTCGGTATCACGTAGTACAGAAGCATCGTAATCGGCAAGAAATAAAATATGAAGATAATACTGCTAAATAACACTTAATAGCACCTCCTCATACTTATCAGGATCCTTTGCAACTCCATAGAACACGTACCTGCCCCTTGAAGTGATAATGGCGTTCTTGAGCTCCCTGACCTGTTCAGGTCCGTAGTTATCAAAAGCTTCAATCTGACTGTTGATGCGCTTTTCAATTGCGTCCTGTACAGCTTTGATATCAGATTTATTCCTGACCTTGATAATCAAAACCTCATCAACTGAAAGCGCTTCCTTGCTCTTGTAGTACAGGAAGGAATCATAATTATTGGCGTCCAATCCGATAAACTGCACCAGGTCACGTGATTTCTGCTTGCCCAGCTTATCTATTTCAGTCTTCTTGATAAGCTGCGCTTCGATTTGCTTCATCGGTACATCCTTGGCATTCTCATGGTTGTAAACAACGGCGAGAAATGCCAACAGCACGATGATGAGTGCACATTTGAGTATTCTGCCGTATCTTACAGTCTCTCGATGCGTCCTTACCCTCATTACAGTCCGGCCTCCTCAATCATTCTATTAAGCCAATATGGATAATATGTCGTTTGCGCATGAATACCGTCCCCTGCATACAGCTCGGGATGCTCATGCAGAATATCAGCAGTCGGGATATATATGTATCCCTCTTGTACACACATTTTCTTAATCGCCTTGTTGAACTTCCTGTAATGACTGATGGATTTGTTTTTCTCCATTGCTGCCTCGGTAGGTGCTGAAATGCCGCATACACAAATATTTGTCTTTGGTGAAGCCTTATGAAAAGCCTTAAGTCTGGCGGCATATTTCTTGATAAATGCCTTTTCATCTCCACGATAATTGCCCATGTCGTTCATTCCAAAAGCAAAGAACGCTGTGCTAGGATACGTTCCGGCAGCACTTGCAAACAGGTCATCCCCGGTCATCACACTTGTTCCGATCTTACTGAATACCTGATCGGAACTGAGCCATCCGTATACGCTCAGCCCCTCCGTAACAGAATCTCCAATTACCACGCTTCCCTTGAATTTTCTCATGTATCTGGCCTTGCTGCTCTGTCCGCCCGAGGAAGCATCCCCACCAAGAGCGGAAACTGCTTCTTCAACGTCGGCTACCGAGGTGCTCTGTATTGCCTCAACACTTTTACGATTCTTCTCTATCTCATTGCTGCGAATCGACACCTTGCGGTTGAATTTGAGCAGGTTAAACAGAAATACGACAAGAAAAAGCAGCAGAATCAGAATTGCTACTCTATGTCTGTTCATATCCTTAAAATAATCGGCAACTGCTTCTGCAACCGATTTAAACTTCTTGTTATCAGTCATTTCTTCTCTTCCGGATAAAACTACATATCGTACAGTATATCATCTATACATCATACTGTAAGTTGCTTATTCGAATTAATGCGAACCCGGCATCTAGGACTTCTTAAGCATACCGTAAAATATCACACTGTACTTATTGATAATCTCTACCACCATAAAGCCCATCGCAATGCCGAGACAATTGAGCACAAGCTGTTTCCCTTCGCTTGCAGTATCCTTTGGCATATCCATCACGAGCGCATACATCATAAAGTACAGGTTGTTTCCCGGTACTAGCGGGAAAGCGCAGACACTCTGGAAAATTGTAGCCGGCGCTTTATTTACTCTGGCCATTATCTGTGCATAGCCGGCAACAAATATTGCGCCAATCAGAGTGGCAAAAAAGTAATTGTGCAGCAATCCGTCTGCAAGAACGTACACGCCCCACGTACAGAACGCTCCCATCCCGCAGAACAGCACCTGCTTACCTCTGACGTTGAACCACAGTGCAAAGCCCACGCAAGCGGCGGTGCAGGATATAAACTGAATCATGATATTAGAGTTTAGCTCAGTCATCTTATAACACCCCCTTGAATAATAAAATTGCTGAAGCTATACCAAAGGCAATCCCTGCAGCTCCGATTATCGAATTAGATATATTCAGTATTCCCGCTAAGGTTTCCCTGTGCATAAAATCGCTTATCCCGTTAGTAAATCCGAGCGCACTGATAAGCAGCATAACTACACCTACGGTAATATTACCTGACTTGTTTGCAAATCCAACGTATACCGACAGAATTATAAAAGTCTCAACAATAAATGACTGTATGAAATTCGATATCAGAGGGTTATTCTCGTTGCGCGACAATCTTCTTCCGAGAAATACAATGATTACAGATGCCATCACAGCGACTACGGTATCGGTAAATCCACAGTTGAAGAACACACCAAAGCCTGCTCCGCCAAGAATTCCGGCTAGGTATTCGAGATATGCCGGCTGAGGATTTCTATTCAGAACCTCATGGAGCATACGCTTAACCTCTTCGGGCGGAGGCGTTGTGGCACATATGCACCTTGACAGATTATTCAGATAATCCAGTTTATCAAAATTAATCGATGTCGTGGGAATATGTCTAATCTGCGTGATAATATCCCCGTCTTCAGTCTCAACTGTTGCTTGAATATTGCTGTAAATCACCCAGACGTCTGAATGCTTGAAGCCGTAGCTCTCACACATTCTGTACATACTGTCCTCAACTCTGCCTACTTCAGCACCGGCACGAAGCATTTCCATACCGATATTAAGTATGTTCTTTAGTAGCCTCTTGTAATCCATTTTGAACCTTTCTTTCAATTTATGTTAATATACGTTCTGAATCGCGTCCATAAATGCAGGAATAAGCTGCTTCTTCCTGGACAACAATCCTTCTACCGCAAATCCGCCATCGGTCTCAGATACATCTCCAAAGGCATTAATGATTAACTCTCTTGCATTATCACCGGCATATAGCATCTCCGATGACGATTCTCTGATATTTGTAAGCAGGAAGAATACCATTGAAACGTTGCTCTTTCCACACTCGTGTTCCATGAGAGGCAGAAGTCTTGACTTAATTTTATTAAGTTCACCTTCATTCATGGAGCTAATCTGCCCAACACCGAAGCTTGTACCGCCAAATGTGAATTTCTTGTAATCCTGATAGAAAATTTCTTCCGCGGATTTATCTCCGAGATCTGAACCTGCTTCAAACATCTCTGATGCGAATTTCTCTATATCTATTCCCGCTATCAGCGCAAGTGCCCCCGCCGCCATCTTGTCCTGTGTCGTGCAGGTTGGCGACCTGAACATCAATGTATCCGACACAATTGCAGCGCATAGAAGTCCGGCGATATGCTTTGGCACATCTATTCCTTTCTCAATATACATCTGGTATAAAATCGTTGCCGTGCACCCTACAGGCTGCAGGTTAAAATATATCGGCTGCAGGGTCTGGATAGTCCCCAGCCTGTGGTGGTCAACGATCTCCAGAATATCGGCATCGTCAATATTATCCACTGCCTGAGACTTCTCATTGTGATCGACCAGAATAACCTGTTTCCTGCGAATATTCAACAGATTTCGTCTTGATACCGTTCCGATATAATGTCCCCTGCTGTCTGTAACCGGAAACGCCCTGTGCCTTGTTGCTCCCATCGCTGATTTTACATCATCTGTGTAATCATCTAATTTGAAGCTCCGGATTGAATCATGCGTCATAAACGCTCCAAGTGGAACACTTTTGTTGATCTCGCGGGATACTGAAAAGGTGTCAAGCTCTGTTTCGATTATGACGGCATCTTTTTCCCCGGCCAATTCAATCACATCTGCCGCGGCCTTCGCTCCGAGACACAGTATAATACAGTCAGCGCCGGAATTAAGAGCGCCTATCTGATTCTCTCTTCTATCCACTAGGATTACGAGATCGTGAGGCTGAACAGCACCCCGCATTCTTTCGACAAGAGCAGCACCCACGAGCACCTTGCCCTTGCTGAATAATCTATCGCCTTCTCCCGATACTATCCTACCGTCTATAGTTGCCGCAATATCATTGAATCTCGGAGAGGTAGTCGATAAGAACGAACTGCTTTCCGCATCCATAAATGTTCTGGCAATATCGCCCTTGGTTATAAGGCCTATGACCTTATCATTCTCCGTAATCGGCTGCGTAACGGCCTCGCTCTTGCCCATGATATCCCAGGCTTCCTTGATGGTCATCTCCTTAGGGACGCCGGGCGTGCGGCGGATCTCCATATCCCTGACCTGAGTAGCCACGTTGTCGACGTACTCAGGGACATCGACACCAAATTTTTCAAGGACGAACTTGGTCTCACCGTTAATTTCACCCGCGCGTCGAGCCACATAGTTGTCAGTATTGGTAATCCTATTCTTGATCTCGGCATAAGCAAGAGCCGAGCAGATTGAATCTGTGTCCGGATTCTTGTGTCCTGTTATTATTATCTTCTTGTCACTATCCATGTCATCCTCCCGGATATCTTATAAATTGGCAACGCCACACTCATACGAGTGCGGCGAAACTATGCATATAACAGACTGTAGCTGCTCCGGCACCTACATCCGAGGGTGAATGAGCTACTTGATGGTGATTGTCCTGATAACCTGATCTTCGTTAGGCTTATCCATCATATTGCGAGGTACTCCTACGATGCGATCCGCCTCGTCCATTCCCTCTGTGACCTTGCCAAATGCTGCATACTGTCCGTCCAGATGTGGCGAATCTGCTACCATGATGAAGAACTGTGAACCAGCCGAATCAGGATCCATAGAGCGTGCCATGGACAGAACACCTCTAGTGTGTTTGAGGTCATTCTTAAATCCGTTTGCTGTAAACTCTCCCGGGATGCTGTATCCGGGGCCGCCCATACCGGTTCCGTCCGGGCACCCGCCCTGGATCATGAATCCCGGAATTACCCTATGGAAAATAAGGCCGTCGTAAAAGCCCTTCTCGCACAGCTCTACAAAATTCTCAACTGACTTGGGTGCGATATCCTCGTATAATTCGCCACTCATACGCGCGCCGTTTTCCATCTCAATTACGAAATTCTTCATCGGTTTCTCCTTTATCTCTATACAAATCTCTATACAAAATTCTTCGGATTATTCGTCTCACTTATCTGATTCTACATCATGAATTTGGTTGTAGCAATAACTGTAAACCTTAATTTTCGATTAATCTATGCCGATTCTTTCACGTAACTCCAGTCTATACCTCGCACGTAAAGCCGGCACATCTAAGAGCGTTTATTCAGCACATCTTTCGAGCTCAATCAGAAAGCAGCCTTGTACACCATGATCAGAAAATCAAATTGATGAGTCCCAACAGGAACCCTATCAGAGCCCCCAGATTGACGATGGTGTTGAGCTCCTTTCGCATGACCTCCATCACCATATCCTCGAGCTGCTCCACCTCCATATCATCAATCTTCCGCCTAACCATTCCTGCGATGTCGAGCTTAGAGATCACTTCCGGCACAACTGCCCTTACTGTTTTCCTATAAATCTCTCTTATCTTAGCGCGCAGTTCATCATCACTCACACCGGCGCCCGTCATGATGTTGTACACATTATCACGGCGCAGCTTCCCCATATTGATGCTGACCTCCGGCGCCAGAAATTTATAGCAGTGTTCGCTTATATACACGCCCATGTTATCTGAGATAGAGCCGAGCAGTCCGCGAACGGTTTCCGGGTTGAGGAACATTCCGATCATTGAACCCCCGAGCTGTTCATTTATAATCTGTCCACCCTTCTCCTTGATGATGTCAGCAAAGTTGATGCTCCTGACAGCATCAGAAATCCGCTCTGTCACTATGTCGTCCAGCTTGCCCATAAGCGCCTCATACTCCTCTTCAGAGTTGGTAGCTGCTCTAAATCCACTGTCTATATCGGCATGCAGCAGCTCCATAGCCCTGTCTACGATTGCGTCTTCAGTCTCCCCGGCGAGCGCTCTGCTCTCGATATCCTTGTCTGTAACCAGATAGGTGGAAATTACTTCTCCCACGGCTCTAGCCAGCCTCGACTTGCCCTTTGGAATAGCTCCCGGCGTCAGCGGTATTCGGTGTCCCAGGATGTATTTCTCGCGACGCGGTCTGAACAGCATCTTGACCGCAATATAATTCGTACAATATCCTATAAGCGCTCCAATCAGCGGAGCAACGATATATCTAAACATCTAAAAGCCTCCCCTACGCATGCACGAAATTATACCACTAACTGGACGAAAATTGCATAATAATGTAAGATATTCCGGTAATTTACTATAATATTTATGTTTTAAAATTCTGCCCACACGACAGCTTCAAAAGCACCACAGCCATTGCATTTCGACGTCAGGCTATTTGGGATGGGGCGCTGTGTCCCATTGATAATGACCGCGATGTTGAAAGTATACGAAGTGCAATGTTGACGGTATGCTGCCTTGCTGCACGGCAAAAGGGGTGCAAGTCCCTGATATGGATGCTCAATCAATTTTCAAGAAGTGAATTAATATATGGAAGAGAGGCTATAGAACGTCTCAATCGTAGTAGAGTAGCTGTATTCGGCGTCGGCGGTGTCGGGGGCTATGTAGTCGAAGCCCTAGCCAGGTCAGGCGTCGGAACCCTTGATATTATCGATAACGATGACGTCAGTCTGACCAATATCAACAGACAGCTTATCGCAACTCACGAGACTATCGGTATGAGCAAGGTCGATATATGCGAGACTAGAATTCATCAGATCAATCCTGACTGCATCGTCAACAAACATAAGGTGTTCTATCTTCCCGAAACATCCGAGACCTTTGACTTTGGCGATTACGATTATGTGGTTGACGCTATTGACACGGTATCTGCCAAGCTCGATATTATAGAGAAATGCAAGACATTCAACATACCTATAATATCCAGCATGGGCTGTGGCAACCGCATCGATCCTACCAGACTGGCGATTGCAGATATCTCCAAGACGCACATGGATCCGCTTGCCAAGGTCATCCGCAAAGGCCTCAAAGGCAAGCGTATCAAACACGTCAAGGTGGTTTTCTCCACGGAAGCGCCGATTGTCCCTATCGTTTCGGATGGTGAACAGACAGGAAGCACCGGAGCTGCCGGCAGACAAACTCCGGGCTCAACGCCATTCGTGCCGGCCGCTGCCGGTCTCATCATAGCAAGTGAGGTAGTGCGCGACCTCACGGACTACCAAACGATTAATCATTTAAAAGGTCCGGCGAAACGGTAATCCATTTCGCCGGACCTTTTCCAATTACCTTAATTGCATATCTTAATTGAACATGATATTTATCATATTCATCGACTTTGAAATAAAAGGCACAAGTGTATTTCGGCACACCGTCGCTCCTGTTCGGCAGTTAATTGCTGCACTCTCAGGGGCAGGGATAATGCAGTCACTCCTCTCTTCTTCTGAATTTCACAAGCACAACTGTTAAAGCAGCGCTCATAACAAGGAGAAGTGTAAATCCGATGAAATTCCGGGAATCCCCGGTCTTAACCGTTGAATTTACAGATTTTGTGTGCTTAATATGTATAGTACCGCTCTTTGATGTAATATTCTCATACGGTTTATTAGCAGTTACATCATCCTCTCTGATGAGAATTCTCGCATGCAAATTCCCTTTCCCTGTAGAAATTGCAATATCGTGATTTCCTGCCTTAAGTGAATCAAGATAAGTTTTCTTGAAGCCGATTATTATACTTCCTGAGCGCAGCGTATATGCGTTCCCATCAGCTACTGTTTGTCCATCCACCATAACTCTGATGTTATTGCTATCATTGTCGAAGTTCAGACCTATTATCTTGAATTCGGCGCCTTTAGACTTACCCTTCGTATATATGATTTGATTACCCTTGGCAACAACTCCGTTATTGATGTTGATCGATGGGTCATCTGCAGTGATGCGTATCTGCGGCTGTGGGATTGGCTCCTCTTCCTGCACCTTGCTAAGTGCATTTCTAATAGCCTCGTGAATGCCGACACTGCTTATAGTAGCTCCTGATATCGCATCAATTCCCAAATCCTTACTGCTGCTGCTATTCTTGACGTCAGACACCTTCTTGCCCTTATATTTTGAAAGGTTCTCGACAGCTTGCTTGAAATACCCTCCGTTATGTTCCTCGTCATCGTTAGGGTCATCTGTAACCGTTCCGTTATTGATAACATGAACGATAATTCCATTTTTGACCCATACCTTTACCTTAATAGTATAAGGTTCGATATAATGGGTCTTTTTAACTCTGAACTCACCTTCATATGCTTTAGCATCCTTAAGCTCGTCTGTATCCTCGTCAAGTGCCTTAAGTGCGACAGATAAGGTATTTATAAGATGTGCTACCTTCTCATCGGAAATATTAATATAGAAAAGATTTTCCTTGGCCTCCTTGTAGGCGGTTTCTACATTTGCCCACTTGTCAGCATCATATTTGTTCTTTTGCGGTTCCAGTTCTTCTTTCTTGAACATCAATTTGCTTAATTCGGATCTTCTCACAATCCAGCGGATCGACTTGATGCTGCCCCTTACACTTGCCTGAGATGCCTCGCTGTCAGCATAGATATTCTTACCCTCCTGCAGCGTCTCATCAAACATTTCTTTGAACTTGGATGTCAGCTTCGTACTGTCTATTTTTTCCGCCTCATCTATAGCCTTCTTAAGCTCTGCCTTGTCAGCGTGATCGGCCTTTTTCTTAGGATCGATAACGAAGGTCTTACCCTGATCATCTGTAAGCCCGTTCGGATTCTTACCTTCAGGAGTGTTCACGACTACGGGTGCGGGATTTTTCTTGCTCGGATTATTTACAAAAGCTTGAAACCCTATATTTTTGAGCGAGGCCGGTGCATCAAGCTCCTTGAACTGATTATCACCGAAGGCTTGACTGCCTATGGATTCCAAACCATCGGGAAGCGTAATTTCCTTTAGCTTGTTATCAGCAAAGGCTAAGCTCTCGATAGTTTTCAGCTTACTGCCTTTAGCAAACTTTACCTCTGTAAGATTGCAGCGTCTGAAGGATGCGTTCATTACAGTTCTCACCGAAGCCGGTATCTCCAATTTGCCCAGTTCGCACATGAAGAAGCACGCCTGATCAATATATTCGATTTTATCGTTCCATTCTATCTTCGTTACATTTGACATCATGAAAACACCCATGCCCAACTTCTTCAGATCACGAGGCATTTTAAACTTGTCGATATTGTTGAACTGGAAAGCATAATCTTCAATTACCGTAACGGTTTCAGGCAATCTGATGCTCTCTATGTCATAGCCTTTATTGAGGTTCCTAAATGCATCTATGCCTATTGTCAGTACTGGTTTTCCGTCAGGAGTTTTATCCGGAATTACCAAATTCTTGTTCTTCTTGATTTTAAGCTGTCCCTGTTCAGAAAAGCCTTTTACTGTTGTATCGTCATATTCAAAATCATCTACAGTCCACTTCTTATAATCAATACCCGGATTTACCCCCGGCTCCTTAGGATCTATCAGATAGTTCTCTGCGTCCTTCAGCTTATTAGGATTTTTACCCGACGCAGTATGGATGATCAGCTTGCCCTTATAATTATCGGAACCGGTATTTGTCGTAAAGGCCTGAGCACCTATTGACTTTAAAGAATCCGGAACAGTGATCTCCTCAAGTCTGTTTTCAGCAAATGCCAGCCTACCTATTGATACAAGATTATTACCCTTGAAGATAATCCTGCTGAGTCTGTTTCCTCTCATCATTGCAGATGAAATCTCATCCATACCGGCAGGCACAACAAGACCGGTGAATTCGTTTCTGAAGAAAGCAGCCGGTCCTACATATTCCATGCTGTCCGGAAGAACCAACTCGCCTCCGCAGCCATTAAATGCAAACGCAGTGCTTCCGATATATACATACCCTTCAGGTATTTTCAGCGTATTCAAACGCTTAGTACCAAATGATCCCGCAAAAGCTCTGTCATCAACTGCCTCAACATTCTTCCCCTTGGTGTCTATATTGGGCAACACCAAATCTTTGTTAGTCTTGACCTTCTCTCTTCCCTTATCGGAAAATCCGGCAACACTATTCAATTCAACAGGAACCTTTTTCCCGTTCTCAAGCTTATTGAGCTTGAGTGTCTTGTATATAAAATCATCCGCTTGCCACTTTTCTTCGTCCTGCTGCGGCAGCTTAGGATCGACTATATAATTACCTCTGTTGACCAGCTTATTCGGATTATCCTTATTAGGAGTCCATAGAATTACTTTGTTTTCATTCGGCTTAAGAGGATTCCTTTTGCCCGGATTGTTATCAAATGCATCCGCCTTAATCCCGTCAATGCCGTTCTCCCTGTTCTTGAGGCTCTTAGGTATGTTTACCTCTGTAAGCTTGTTGCCGGCAAAGGCTTTTGAATAAATATGCCTTACCTTTGAACCCATCTCCACACTTTCGAGGCTATTGTTCATAAAGCTCTCAGGTCCGATCGATTCACAAACCTCCGGCAGCTTTATGTGCTTGAGATTGTTCCCTTTAAATGCTGCTTTTGACGGATATTTGAAGCTGTTAGGTAATGACAACTCGCTTAATCTGTTATCCTCAAATGCAGAATCATTTGCATAGAGCAGCCCTTCGTGTAACACAGCCTTTTTCAAGCCGCAGCTTTTAAATGAATTATTCTGGATATGCGTATAGTTCCCGGGAACCTCAACGCTATCCATCTTTATTCCTTTAAATGCATCTTCATATACCCAAACAGGGATATTGCCCTTTGTATCACGCGATGGGAGAATTACGGATTTAAGGGATTTGAGCTTTTCCTTTCCTTTTTCAGAAAACCCTTTGACTGAATACTCGTAAAGGTAGAAATCATCGTCCGGTGTTCCAAGCTCATAATATCCGTATTCAAAATCTTCAGCACACCATTTATCAAGTGTATATTTGTCCTTTAATCTAACCTCTACGGTCACCGCCTTTTTAGGCATAACAAAGCTGTTGTCCTTCACGGGAACCGTGCTGTATTCACCACTCTTTACCTTGATATCCAGCAGCTCTTTGCTATTGTCGGTGATGGAATAGTTGATCTTTACTTTATCGCCGTCATTAGCCTTGTCTTTCGGATCAGTCGTGACAGTGACTCCCGCATCAGCCTTGACGGTAATATTATACGACTCTTTGACTCTAAGGTATTTAGGCTTTACGTTATTCCCGAATGCCTGAAAATCGACGCTAACGCGACCCTTGTAGTTATCAATCTCGACACTTGTCAATGGATTTCCGCCAAACGCATTGAGAGCAATCACTCTTACCGAATTCGGAATGAAAAGCTCTGTTATATCGTTATAGCAGAATGCATTTGGTTCAATTATCTGTAAAGTCGTCGGAAGTGTAACGGCTGTTAATGCATTGCCCGCAAATGCGCTGTCCTCGATTTTGAGGATGTTCTTAGGAAGTGTTACCGATACAAGCTTTGACGTTGATGATAAATTTCTCTCCAGAAATGCATTTTTACCTATAACCCCAACTTTATTTCCCTTTATAGCATCGGGAATAATCAGATTAAGATTTTTCTTGCGTTTTTCTTTACCGGAATCTGTCAGACCGGTCACCTTGCACACATTTCTCTGAAGTTCATGATCCCACCCGATCTCATACTCGAAATCCTCTTCCTTGTACTTTTCAGAGGGTGAATTCTGCGCTACTATATCATATTTATCCTTGTCTTTCGGATCTATTGCAAGGGTTTCAGGATTCTCAGCCACAAGCTTCAGCTTTCCGTTAGGGTTGCCTGACTTGTTGTTTTCAAACGCATTGAAGCTAATCTTGGTAATATTGGCAGGAACAACAACTTCATCCAGATAGTTGTTTGCAAATGTAAATCCCCATATTGTTTTCATACCCTTAGACAATATGAGTTTCTTTATTTTATTCTTGCTAAAAGCTCCATAGCCTATATTTTGTATTGTGTCCGGGAGCCTAAGCTCGCTAATTTCATTATTATAGAAAGCTTGAGGATCTATTTCCGTCACTGCCGACGGAAAACTCACAGCCTTGATACCTAAGTCTTTAAACCCATTGCTGCCAATTCGGCTTATAGGTGATCCGTGCTGTGTCTTGAGTGCAGGAAAATCAAGTACGCCGTTTTTTGCTTTGAGCTTGGCTTTACCGGACTCTGTCAGGCCGTTGAAATTGACACCGGAGATATAGAAATCATCTTCGTTAAACGGCTGACTTCTCAGGTTCGCAGCACCCTTCTTTATCTCGGTCTTACTCTCTGTGCCTGTCCTGCCATCCGAAGAGATTTGTTTGTCAACATCTTTCCGGACAGCTGTTCTGTCAGTTGAATCTGAAACAACAGGCTCCTTTTTTTCGGGTGCCGCTACAGCATTTTCTGTCACTGGCTGTTCGCTCTTGTCTGCAATCTGTCCGGTCTCGGCAAAAGTGAAGGTTGGACCGAAGCTAAGCGACAGCATTATCACAGTGAGGATTAAGCTGACATTCTTCTTGAAATTTTTCATACCTTATCCTTTCTTAAATTAATAAATAGTGACTGCTACTTACGCCACCCGCACTCCCAATTGGTTGATATGATTAGAAAATCAACGTTTAGAGCTCCGCAGGCGCGTATTAATTAATGCTTAAAGCTTGAGTGATAAAAACTAAAACTACAGTTGGGTTAGAGTTCTCTAACCCAACTGTAGTTTTAGTCTACCATAGCAATAGATATATAATCAAGCATTCTATCTGAAATAAACGACAGGCATATCTTCTAAGTTTTCCATGCCGGTCTGATCCTTTTGTTGAAGCTATTCTCTACATATTTGTTTCCGGATTTATTTCTGGCAATGACGACAATACACGCTGCTTCTGCCGGCGATAGTCGTCCGTTCCAGAGGCCTTCCACACCTAATGCAAGGCTCCCCCGCACGATTGTATACCTGCAGGAATGGAGTGTTGCGATATTCTATCCCTCTTCCTGCCAGATAGTCTGCCGGTGATATCTGATTCTTGTCTATCATAAATCTCATCATCTGAGGTATCTCCCTCGCCAACCTCCTCCACTCATCATATGTGAGCGAGCTGCAAGGCCTAGTAGGAATAATGCCGCTTCGGAACAGGACTTCGTCGGTGTAAATATTTCCGAGCCCTGCGATAACGTGCTGATCGAGGAGTCCCGTCTTGATTGCCGTCCCTCGTTTGGCAAGCCGCTCACGCAAATAATCCGCACTCAAAGTGTCATCCGTCGCTTCAGCTCCGAGCTCGCCTATGCCGGTCGCTGCAAATTCTGTTCCGGTTCTCACTATCCAGATGCCGCCAAAGCGACGCTGGTCGATATAACGCAGTTCCCGCTTGTCGCCGGCTGCACCCGAGAGCTTGAACACAACATGCGTATGTTTGATCTGCTCGTATCCGGGCAGAGTTATGAGCAGCACACCGGTCATGCGAAAATGAACAACGAATTTGAGCTCCGCATCCTCCGAAGTTATCATGTTGAATATCAGGAATTTGCCGCGTCTCAGCACTGTGTCGAACCGGCTTCCAATAGCACATCGACGGAACTCCTCCGGGGCACAGTTCCTGATGACCTTGGCCAGCCCTATCTCCACATCGTCAATCATACAGCCACTCAGCTGCGGTTCCAATATTCTCTTGGCAGTTTCGACCTCAACCAGCTCCGGCACTATCTCCACATCCTTTCTCTCACATAAAAAGCTGCCGCACGGCGTAAACCCGTGCACAGCAGCTATGGTCTATATCTCTCTTCTTCCTTCCATCGCCTTGAGCAGTGTCACCTCGTCTGCATACTCCAGATCCCCTCCGACAGGAATACCGTGTGCAATCCTCGTCACCTTGATTCCGGACGGTTTGAGCAGACGCGCAATATACATCGCAGTCGCCTCACCCTCGATGTTAGGATTGGTCGCCACGATTATCTCGTCCACCTCATCATGCTGCTGAAGACGCGTAATCATAGATTTGAGATTAATATCGTTTGGTCCGATTCCCTCCACCGGAGAAATAGTGCCGTGGAGCACATGATAGAGTCCTTTAAATTCCCGAATCCTCTCCATCGCTATCACATCCTGCGGGCTTTCGACCACACAGATTTTCGTGTGATCGCGCGACTCGCCACTGCAAATCTCGCATGGATCGGTATCTGTCAAGTTACCGCAGATTGAGCAGTAATGCAAGCTCTTTTTGGCATTAACTATAGAATTTGCAAGAGCCTCTGCCTCATGTTCGTCGAGAGCCAGTATGTGAAATGCCAGCCTCTGTGCCGTCTTGCCTCCGATGCCGGGAAGCTTAGATAGCTCATTTATTAACTTGTTCAGTGGCTTAGGATACTGCCTCATCTCTGCACCGGTCCTGCCTATAGTCCCAGTCCCGGGATGTCGAGTCCGCCCGTTACCTTGCTCATCTCGCTCTCTGCGATAGCGTCAATCTGACGCATACCCTCATTGACAGCTGCCATGATGAGATCCTGCAGCATTTCTACATCCTCCGGATCCACTACATCCTTGTCGATGACGAGCTTGGTAACTTCCTTGTTTCCGTTTACTGTCACCTCAACTGCACCGCCTCCGGCAGTCGCAGTAGTCTCCTGCTCGGAGATAGAAGCCTGTGCAGCCTCCATGTCGCGCTGCATAGCCTGCAGCTGTTTCATCTGCTGCTGCATATTGCCGGCTCCTCCACCTGCCTTCTTCTTCTTTCCTGCTCTCATTCCTTTGCCCATGATTTAGTCCTTTCCGGTTATATAATTACCTCTATTTTATCTCTATCTCGGACACTCCGAAATATTCCGCAATATCCTTTGCCGTCTCCTCGACTACCTCATCCTTCGTCTCCGTTTCCTCGACGATATCCTCTGCAAAGGCAGCCTCATGAGGCTCATCTGACTGGCTCAATTCCCTCGCATCCGCAGGGTTGTAGTCAACCGGTTTAAGGTTGATGTAGAAATTCCCTCCATACAGTCCCTTTGTTATCGAGTTGAGTCTGTCAAGCGCTTCATCTGCCATCATCAGCTTAGTTCTCTTGACTTCCACGGTCAGCTCACCGTTATACACGTCCACCAGACGGGTGTATTTAACAACCATCGCCTTGAACATCCTGTCCTCGCTCGGCATCCGGTCGCTTATCCTATCCCACATCTCGTCCAGGTTAGGATTCATCTCATACTCTACTATATGTCTGTCCTCCGTTGCTCCCTCCAGCGGATTAAACTTCGGTTCAAACAGAGGCTTCGGTTCCTCGCCCGGCTTCTGCCCTGATTCGGCTTCTGTGAATTGAACATCGTACTCCCCGTCTGCACAGGTTGGCACCCCCGTCTTTTTCGCTGCGCGCTGCTCCGTTCCCGGCTCTGTCCGGTGCGATGCTGAGTGTGCTGCCGGGCGAGCGTCCTGCCTTGCGGTCGTCCCGGTCGATATCCGCGAGTTAATCACTCTCGGCTCCACCCTAATCTCTGAGCTCTCACCGACTATCAGTTTGATAACTGACGTTTCAAGCAATATCCTCGGCATAGTCGAGTACTTAGCCTTGTTGACCGCATCGGAGAGCAACCTAATACCATAATTTATGTCTTGATCGCTGAACGATTTTGCCTGAATAGCGATACGGGCGGTATTTTCGTTAGAAGCATTTACAAGCTCCGACGGATCCTGCACATATTTGCAGATCATCAGATTTCTATAGTGCATGAGCCAGTCCGCCAGCAGCTGCTTGGCATCCTTTCCAATTCTGACCATGCTGTCTATATCTGCCAACGCGTTGCCGGCCTCTCCATTTCTAATCGCGTCCGTCAGCCGGAGATAAAAATCGTTGCCTACGCCGCCGGTATACTCAAGCACAAGGTCTCCGGTAATCAGCTCATCACCGGCGTTGATGCACTGCTCAAGCAAGCTAAGCGCATCTCTAACCGAACCGTCTGCCTTGCGAGCTATCATCGATAGAGCGTCGGTATCAATCGCTATGTCCTTCTCGTTGCAAATCCTGCCCATACCCTCTACCAGATCATTTTCCGACACGTGCCTAAAATTGAGTGTAAGACAACGTGACTTAATAGTTGGTTTGATCTTCTCCGGATTAGTTGTCGCAAGTATGAATATCACGTGCTCCGGCGGTTCTTCAAGCGTCTTGAGGAAGGCGTTCTCAGCTGAGTCCGTGAGCATATGCGCCTCGTCAATTATATACACTTTGTATTCACCGACTGTTGGCGGATACTGCACCGATTCCGTAATCTGCCTCAGGCTCTCAACTCCGTTGTTGGAAGCTGCATCAAGCTCTACTACGTCAAGGAATCTACCTGCAGTAATTGCTCTGCAATTGGCGCACTCACCACACGGCAGAGCAATGCTTGGGTCATCGCAAGTACAGTTAACAGCTTTTGCAAGGATTCTTGCTGTAGTTGTTTTACCCGTGCCTCTGGTTCCTGCAAATAGGTAAGCCTGGCTGACTGTGCCTTTCTTGATCTGGTTGCGGAGGATCTTGACGATATGCTTCTGCCCTATGATTTCCTCAAAGCGCTCCGGCCTTTCAGACCTGTACAATGCTAGATGCATGTCTTTACCTCCTGGTTCACTCGCCTGTTCGCCACCATGTTGATGGCCATATACTAATTGAGCTCTTAGGTACCTTGCGGCCGATAGGAGGCTAATCTGCGGCACATGAGATGTACCGCTTAATGCTGCTTCCTCTCGGACCTGACATGGTTCACGGTTTCCCATTGCGCAGGACCCCCCATAAACCGCAAGCTGCCTAAGAGCACTTTAGTATTATATTATCTATATCAACCAGTGTCAATCAATCGTGTTGCAGTCGATCCGGCCAAATTACAGGATTGTCAGACATATGTGACAATCCCGGACATCCATCCTATGTTCTTATCTTCCATATCTAATCCCTTGTTTAAAGGCTATATGCTATATAATTACAGCCTTCGATCCATCCCTCTTGTAGGCTGTGTCGTGCAAGATAAGTTTTCCGTGTATTGCATTTTGATGTCCGGTTATCGCCAGCGGAATAAACAGAGATTTGACGAGGTAAAGCACTATAAAACCCATGAACAGCACGCTGCTTTTAATGTCATAGTGATTTACGAGCCCCTCATACAGTATTGCTCCGTTTAGCAGTACATTTGAGAGAGTCGCCAAACTTGCCGGCAAAATATTGCTGCGCAATTGCGGTTTAAAGAGCTTTATCACATACAGGCTGAGCACTGAAATATTATAGATACATATCGGTTTCAGTTCTTTTCTGTAGATGATTAGGCTCTTTCGATTATAGAAGAGGTAACTCGCTTTTGGTTTCAACGCTCTATACTCGTTTACCCAGACATGAGCGACAGAGTTTATATCATCCCAAGGTACGAGAAGATCTATCTTTTTGATGTATATTCCTGAACCTCCAACCGAAAACTTCCAGCTTGTAAAGCTTAAAATAACGGATAGAGCTATCAGAACGCCAAAACCTCGGCACGCAAACTGTCCCGGTGTCATGCTGATTTCTACTTTACCGAAGCTGATGGTGATTGCCTGATCTCCTACTTCATGGTATGCAATTACATACAAGCTCGTAACGGCAAACATCAATACAAATATAAAGTATCTAAAATAAATACTGTGAAGTTTGATCCCTTTTTCCATTTATATATTCCTTAAAGCCAATATAATTCAGCTAAGCTGTAGATTTAAAACTCTAAACTGATTCACATAGTCGTTTTATCACACGAATTTCACACAATCAAATCTGTATGTTCTAAGTCCTTGAATGCGATCTTGACCTTGTTTAGAATGTCCATATACAGCCCCCTCAAGAAGTTTTTACTGTTGATTCGTATATCTAGGTCGCCATATAACACCATGTAACAAAGACACTCTCTGCCAATAAACGGTGACAATATATAGCTATATAGCGGGGGGTACGGACATAAACCTAGTAGTTCCCCGTTCCAAAGGCTTCTGCCATATCTCTATCCATGAAGAAATGTAACCCCGGGGAGTCATCCATCCAACCGTAGGCAGAAAATCCGTTATCAGGATACACAGTTTTCCCCACTTCATAAACGAAATCATGGTCTACCATTGCTGTTTCCCAAGTAAAGTCCTGCGTACGTTCTGAATTTGTAATAGAGAGAACCTTTGCGAATTCGGCTCGTCCTGCATCAGCCGGAACCAGAAGTTGGATAACCCGGTGATTAGCACCAACCTTCCAACAGATGAAGGAACCCTTTTGGGGAACTGCATCACCAAACCACTTTGTTTTTTCGTTAACCTTCACATTTTCCAAATTGCTGAATTCAAGGGCGGCATAGTAGAAATTCGTGCCGGAAAAAAGCTGATGTTAGATAACGATACTTCTAAGACACAAGTAAATCCAACATTTTTATAACAGCATACAAGCTGGTATTGTACAAAAAACTGAATATATCACATACCAAGCGGTGATTTTTCGCTTCTGTCAAAGGAAGCATAAGGACACCGCTTTTTTCATGCCCATGTTACGAAGTAGAGGCATATACAGGCTTGTAATACAAGGCTTTTTGAGGGCGGTTTTGACAAAGTAAGGGTAATATACCTTTTCTTTCAAAATCGCCCTTTAACTGCGTAACAAATAAAAACGAAAGGAGCAGAAATCATGGCAGTTTTCAGAGTAGAGAAAAACAGAGGCTATACCGTCATGAGCAATCACCACCTGCGAAATAAGGAACTGACCCTAAAGGCAAAAGGCTTGCTTTCTCAAATGCTGTCGCTTCCGGAAAACTGGGACTATACCCTTGCAGGACTATCCCATATCAACAAAGAAAGTATTGACGCCATTCGCACAGCAGTTTTGGAGCTTGAAAAGGCAGGATATATTGAAAGGTCACAAGGCAGAGATGAAAAAGGGAAAATGACAGCCATTACCTACACCATTTATGAGCAGCCGATTAGTCCGGTATTAGACCAGCCGGTATTAGAAAATCCAACATCAGATAAGCCGATATTGGAAAAACCGAAAGCGGATAATCCGACATCGGAAAATCCAACGCAATTAAATAAAGATATACAAAAAACTGATCTATCAAAAAA